>CAJKJS010000007.1 GCA_905200265.1 uncultured Oscillospiraceae bacterium | reverse complement strand
GATGTGCCCTGTTCGGTGTATATGACGCTATTGCAAAACGGCAAAATGGAAGATCCCTATTGGCGGGATAACGAAAATAAAGCCCTTCCCCTGATGGAAAAGGACTATTTGTTCCGCAAAAACTTTGATGTACCGGATGAAATGTTTGATTGCACCCGTTTGCTGCTGCGCTGCGAAGGGCTGGATACGGTCGCGACGCTCACGCTCAATGGTCAGCCGGTCGCTCAAACGGACAACATGCACCGCACCTATGAATTCGACGTCAAAAAACTTTTAAAGCCCACCGGCAACGAACTCACCATTTTGTTCGATTCCCCCACCCGCACCATTCGGGAACGGGATCTGCCGCCCCATGCCGGCGGCAGCGACGAATGCATGAAAGGGTTCCCCAATTTACGCAAAGCCCACTGTATGTTCGGGTGGGACTGGGGCCCCCGCCTGCCTGATGCGGGCATTTGGCGTCCGATTTCCCTTGTGGGGGTAGAAGAAGCACGCCTTCCCAGTGTGTATGTCACCCAGCGGCACGAAAACGGCACGGTCACGCTGGAACTATCTCCCGAAATTGAAAATTTGTCCGGTGTCTCTCTTTCGTATGACGTAACCCTTACAGCGCCCGACGGTACCGAGCAACATCAGGCTGGTAGCCCCCGTACCCTAGTGGTCGAAAACCCGCAGCTGTGGTGGCCCAACGGGCTGGGCGAACAGCCGCTTTACACACTCACCGTCACACTGTTGGCTGGTGGGAAACCGGTCGATACCTGGCAGCGGCGCATTGGTCTGCGTACCCTGACCATGAAAATCGAAAAAGATGAATGGGGCGAAAGCTTTGCCACCACCGTCAACGGCGTTTCGTTTTTCGCCATGGGCGCTGATTATATTCCCGAAGATAACCTGTTCCCCCGCCGTCATGAAAAGCGCACCCGTCATCTTTTGCAGCAGGCCGTGCTGGCCCATCACAATGCCATCCGGGTATGGGGCGGCGGCCATTACCCCGACGACTGGTTTTATGATGCCTGCGACGAACTGGGCCTGGTGGTGTGGCAAGACTTTATGTTTGCCTGTGCTAACTATAATTTAACGGAAGCGTTTGAAGAAAACGTGCGCGCCGAATTTGCCGACAACATCCGCCGTTTGCGCCATCACGCCAGCTTGGGGCTGTGGTGTGGCAATAACGAAATGGAACAGTTCACCGACGACGGCATCTACGGGCTGACCCCGTGGCAAAAGGGGAACTACGTGCGGCTGTACGAATACATTATCCCCCACATGCTCCGTCAGCTGGACCCCAACACCTTCTACTGGCCGTCCAGCCCTTCGTCCGGCGGTAATTTTGACGATCCCCGGGATCCCAACCGCGGCGATGTTCACTATTGGGAAGTGTGGCACGGCAATTTGCCCTTTACCGATTACCGTAACCACTATTTCCGGTATGTGTCGGAATTCGGGTTCCAGTCCTTCCCCACGCTGAAAACCGTGGAAAGCTTTACCGAACCGGAAGACCGCAATATCTTTTCCTATGTCATGGAAAAACACCAGCGCAATAATGCCGCCAACGGCAAAATTATGAATTACATGGCCCAAACCTTCCGGTATCCCACCGACTTTGCCACGCTGCTGTATGCCTCCCAGCTGCTCAGTGCCGAAGCCATCCGCTATGGCGTGGAACACTGGCGCCGGAACCGCGGGCGCTGCATGGGGGCCATTGTATGGCAGCTCAATGATATTTGGCCGGTGGCCTCGTGGGCTTCCATCGATTACTTTGGCCGGTGGAAAGCGCTGCATTATTATGAAAAGCGCTTTTTCCGCCCGGTGCTGCTGTCTTGCTGTGAAGAGGGTATGCTCTCCCAGGAACCCAACCCCAACGCCCAGCCGCACCCCATTCGCCAGAGCATCCGCCTGAATGTCAGCAACGAAACCCGGCAGGAAAAGGCCGTCACGGTGCATTGGCAGCTGCGCCGGAACACCGGCGATGTGCTGCTGGACGGCAAGAAACAAACGCTCACCGTGCCGCCCATGAGCGCCGTGTGGCTGCCGGAAATTGATTTGCCCCAAGCGGATCCGTTTACCGATTATGTCAGCTACGAAATGATCGAAGACGGCGTGCGCACCACGTTTGGGTCGGCTATTTTCTCTATGCCGAAATATTTCCGCTACGTAGATCCTCAGATCACCTGCCGGGTGGAAGGCGACGAACTGATTGTCATCTCGAAAGCCTATGCCCACGCGGTGGAACTGCTCAATGAGCAGGAAGACTGGGTCCTTTCCGACAACTACTTTGACCTGAACCCCGGAGAAGAAAAGCGCGTGCGTATTCTCTCGGGCCAGGCACAGGGCATTCACATTCGTTCGGCTTTTGACATTGGCTGACGTTTTTTCTCCTTTTTTGTTCGCCGCCGGGTATCTTGCCACCCGGCGGCGAATATGATACTATGATAAGAAAATCGGCCTGGCCGAACCAGAAGGAGCCTATTTGTTATGAAACCTGCCCGTTCAGCCTTTGATTTTCTTTCGTTGGGGCTGTATGCTTTTTGCGCCTTGGAAATCGAATTTATCATGCTCTATTTAATTGAGCCCTTTTTGTTTCCTTCCCTGACCGACATGACCCTATATTGCTGCTTGCACTGGGGTCTTTGTGCCCTGTTCGGCGCTATCGCCGCTGTCGCACTCTTATGGGTGGCGAAAAAACACTACCAGTTTTCCTTGCTGGATGCCCGGGAAAATCCCCCGCGAAAAGCCGTAGTAGCGGCCGTCGTATTGTGCCTGTTGGGAATCGGATACAATTATCTTGGCTGCGGTGATTTCCTGCTTGTCTATAAACTTCGGCATTTAAACGCTCCCGAATTTGTATTTCAATACCTGTGGTTTTTCTGCCAGGCGGCGCTGTTTTTACTGCTCATTGCCTTTGGCCAGAAAGCCGGCGAAATGAAGCGCGGAGATCGTATCATGCCCTGGGGCGGTTTTTTAACCGGGGCCCTGTGGGGGCTTTTCCAGCTCCTGATCCGGCAAGATCTGCTCCTGGGTCTTCTTTCGTGTGTGATGGGAGTTCTGTATGGCCTTGTTTACTTACTGGTGCGCAAAAACATGCGTTGGGCCTACCCCATGATGGTCGTGATGCTTTGTATCTAACCGGGAAAAGGAGTGTTTTTCATGAATATCTGTGTGTACGGCGCTGCCAGTGAAACCATTGACCGCCGGTATATTGAAGCGGCCGAAGAGCTGGGCGCGGCTATTGCGAAGAGAGGCCATACGCTGGTGTTTGGCGGCGGAGCCTGGGGCCTGATGGGCGGCGCGGCCCGGGGCGCTCACCGGGAAAACGGCGCCGTTATCGGCATTGCCCCGCGCTTTTTCGATACCAACGATATTTTATACCGGGACTGTACCGAAATGGTATTTACCCACACTATGCGGGAGCGAAAACAGCTCATGGAAGACCGCTCCCAGGCGTTTGTTATGATGCCCGGCGGTATTGGCACATATGAAGAGTTTTTCGAAATTCTCACTTTAAAGCAGCTCGGCCGCCACAATAAGCCCATTGCTATTCTGAATACCCTGGGGTATTATGACCGGATTCTGGACCTACTAAAAGCGACAGCGGATACCGGTTTTATGAAGACAGATTGCCTGCATTTATATACGGTATGCGAAACGCCCGACGCCGTGCTGGAAGCTATCGAACAGTATGACCCCGCCGCGCTCGATGTGCGTCACTTAAAAAATCTGTAACCATAGAAAAAAGCGAAAGTCCCATAAGGGGCTTTCGCTTTTTTTCTTTTTTCACAGCGTTACGAAGAAAAGGAACGTTTTTCCCGGCGGGGCCTTGCACCGGATGATAACCTACCGGCGTACACCGTACGGGAAACCACCGTCGGTGACCCGCGTTCAAACTGGCGGTTGAGCATGGCAAAATAACTGCCCGGGGTGGGAATCCCATTGACCGCCAGAATATCCAATCCCGTGGGGCCCAGAATCGTGTCAGCCAGCTGCACACAGTTGGTATTCAGGGCAAAATAGGTGGCAAACGGCCCTTCTTTGACTTTGCGAATTTCGGCCCCTGTCGCACGCCACAATAAGCTGGCAGCATCGTGGGGACGCTTCGGCTCCTGGGGAATCAACCCCTTTTCCATTTTTTCGGCGTCGCTCATCCAGGGCTCTGTTTTCGAAAGCAGCTCATGTAAGGTTTGCTTCACTTTTTCTTCCTGATCCGGTGTTAAATGCAGCCCAAATCCAATCAGGATTTTCCTCTCAAACGACAAGCAATGCCGCCGGTACGGTTCCACGGGGGCAATCGCCAATGTACCGTCGCTGATCATACCGAACAAGCGGTGAGCATGGTGGTCATAACACCCGTAGGAATACACGGTATCCCCCAGACGGAAATCCACGTGCCCCGTACGGCCCATTCCTTTACTGACCAGATGAATGAATACTTCGGCCTGGGCCTGTCCCCGCTGCACCGAAAACTCCGGCAGTGGGGCTTCGTCATCCCGTGTGCGGAAATATTCGTTAAAGTCATCCACCAGCCGCCCGGGCAATAGCGCCGCCAGAAAAATCGGCAAGGCTACCCGTACCCGCCGCCGGGCACCGGTATGCCCCCGCCGGCGCAATAGCCATTCCGCTGCTCCATCGAGGAGCAAAAGCCCTGCATATACAAGCAAATAGATGCCGCTTAATACCGCCACACTGGAAAGCCGGGTCACAGGGTGTAAAAAGAGCAGCACACCGAAAACCAGGGAGACAAGGAACGCCAAACTGTGCCGGAATTTGCCCGGTAAATCCCGGCGCCAGCATTCCACCGCACACAGGCCTCTCACCAGTCCCAGCACCAAAAAGCATATCCCAAACAGCACGCCGGCCGGCGCCGCCAAATAAGCCGGTACCACCAACATAATAACGGCCAGCACGGTGGTTCCAAGAAAGAGCAACCGGTCCCGGCCTTTTTTCCGTTTGGGTTCCAAATCCCGGTAGTTGCTCCAGGCGGTCAGCAGCACAATCACCGCCAGCCCGGCCGTGAGCACCCGCCCGGCCTGCTCGGGGTCCACCACCAACCAGACGCCAAGCCCCAAAGCCAGAAGTACCTGCACCAAGGCCCGGGCCGGGTCCAGGGACGTACTCGTAAACCTACGCAAGAAACGGCTTTCTTTTTCCACCATGCCCCACTTCCTTTCCTGTTCATCATGACGGCAAACACCGTATTTGTCAAGATGAAACCAGACGAAATCATAAAAAACAGGGCGGACCAAAGGCCGCCCTGTTCTCTCTTTATTACCGTGAACCGGTTATTTCATTAGGCAAAGGGGTTTTCGCCCTTATACAGCATGCCCTTGGGCTGGTTGAAGTTGATTTCGTCCACCGGTACGCCGATGTACTTGAATACTTCATACAGCGCCTTGCCGTAATGGCCAAAGGCCACCGCGCCATGGTGCGGATAGTTCTTTTCGATCAGCACATGACGGTAGAACCGGCCCATTTCCGGAATGGCAAAAATGCCAATGCCGCCAAACGAGCGGGTGGGAACCGGCAGCACTTCGCCATGAGCGATGTAGGCACGCAGTTTGCAGTCAGCCGTGCTCTGCAGACGGAAGAACGTGATATCGCCGGGGATGATGTCGCCTTCCAGCGTGCCCTGGGTCACTTCTTCGGGCAGGCTTCTGGCCATGATCATCTGATACTTCATGGAGCAAGCGGACAGTTTGCCGGAGCAGGTGTTGCCGCAGTGGAAGCCCATGAACACGTCTTTCTTCGTGTAGTCGAACTTGCCGCTGATATCCTGGTCATAAATGAAGTTCGGCACCGTGTTGTTGATATCCAGCAGGGTAACGGCATCTTCGCTCACTACCGTACCGATGAATTCGCTCAGCGCGCCGTAGATGTCCACTTCGCAGGAAACCGGAATGCCACGGCCGGTCAGACGGGAGTTCACATAGCAGGGCACAAAGCCAAACTGCGTCTGGAACGCGGGCCAGCACTTACCGGCAATCGCCACATACTTGCGGTAGCCGCGGTGTTCTTCGATCCAGTCCAGCAGGGTCAGTTCGTACTGAGCCAGTTTGGGCAGAATTTCGGGCTTCGTGTTGCCGGCGCCCAGTTCCTTGGCCATATCTTCGACGACATCCGGAATACGGGGATCGCCTGCATGCTTATTGAACGCTTCGAACAGATCCAGTTCGCTGTTTTCTTCGATTTCCACGCCCAGGTTGTAAAGGGGCTTAATGGGAGCGTTGCACGCCAGGAAGTTCAGCGGACGGGGCCCGAAGGAGATGATCTTCAGGTCGCTCAGCGCAATGACCGCACGGGCGATGGGCAAAAATTCATGGATCATATCGGCGCATTCACTGGCCAGGCCCACGGGGTATTCGGGGATGTAAGCGCCCACATTGCGCAGCTTCAGGTTGTAGCTCGCGTTGAGCATGCCGCAATAGGCGTCGCCGCGGCCCTGCACCAGGCTGTTTTCGTCTTCTTCGGCCGCCGCCACAAACATCTTGGGGCCGTCAAAGTGCTTAGCCAGCAGCGTTTCGGAAATTTCGGGACCAAAGTTGCCCAGGTATACGCACAGCGCGTTGCACCCGGCTTTTTTAATATCTTCCAGCGCCTGCACCATGTGGATTTCACTTTCCACGATGCATACGGGACATTCGTAAATATCGTCGGCATTATACGCCGCCTTGTACGCTTCTACCAGCGCTTTCCGGCGGTTGACAGACAACGATTCGGGAAAACAGTCGCGGCTCACGGCCACAATGCCAATTTTCACTTTGGGCATGTTATTCATAAAAACCATTCCTCCTGTACAGGTTTCCTTCCGGCCTGACCGGAAAGAGTTTATATGCACCTTTGTTGTACATACATTTCTTTTCTTATCATACTCGAACCGTGGGCAAAAATCAATGATTTTTCATGAAAAAAACCGGGTGTGTTTTTCTGTTTTTTCTTTGCATCCCGTTTTGGGTGCAGTATAATAAAACTATAGTTTATCAAAACCGGCTAAAAGGAAAAGGAGCTAGTCATGCTATGAAAATTTATAATGATATCAGCGCCCTTGTGGGCCATACCCCCCTTGTCCGGCTGCATCACCTGGAAGAAATTTACCACCTTTCGGCACAGCTCGTTGCGAAAGTTGAAGCTTTTAACCCCTTAGGTTCGGCCAAAGACCGGGTGGGGCTGGCTTTAATTGAAGACGCCGAACAAAAGGGTCTTTTGCAAAAAGGCGCCACGGTGATTGAGCCCACCAGCGGCAACACGGGGGTAGGGCTTGCGTTTGTGTGTGCCCTAAAAGGGTACACCCTGATTCTCACCATGCCCGAAACCATGAGCCTGGAGCGGCGGCAGCTGCTCGCAGCTCTGGGGGCCAAAATCGAACTGACCCCGGGGGCCGAAGGCATGTCCGGCGCCATCCGGCGGGCCAATGAACTGCACGACAGTTTGCCCGGCTCCTTCATTCCGGGACAGTTTGAAAATCCGGCTAATCCGGATGTGCACCGCCGCACTACCGCCCGGGAAATTTGGGACGATACCGACGGGCAACTGGATTATTTTGTGGCCGGGGTGGGTACCGGCGGCACCATTACCGGCGTAGCGAAAGGCCTAAAAGAGCTGGGTAGTCACGCCCGTATCGTAGCGGTGGAACCGGCGGGTTCCGCCGTACTGGAAGGCAAACAGCCGGGCCCCCATGGACTCATGGGCATTGGCGCCGGTTTCATCCCCAAAAATCTGGATGTTTCGCTTCTTGATGAAGTGATGGCCATTACGGAAGAAGAAGCCTATACCTTTGGCCGCTTGCTTTCTACCCGGGAGGGGATTTTGGCCGGTATTACGTCGGGGGCCGCTGTGGCCGCCGCCGTAAAGCTGGCAAAGCGGGACGAAAACCACGGCAAGCGCATCGTGGTGCTCCTGCCCGATACCGGCGAGAGGTACCTGTCTACCCCCCTATTTGCCGCCGAACAATAAACCGACCGACACGTACCCGTCACGCGCTGTTCACATGCCTCCTTTATCATAGAGAGGCGCGAAACAGGCCACATAAGGAGGAAAACCATGTACCAGATTTTAGTTGTGGATGACGAAGCCAAAATTCGGATGATGATCCGAAAATATGCTGAATTCGAAGGATTCTCCGTCACCGAAGCGGAAGACGGCATGCAAGCAGTATCCATTTGCCGCCAGGACCCCCGGCGCTTTGATCTGATCGTTATGGACGTGATGATGCCGGAACTCGACGGCTTTTCTGCGGTACGCGAGATCCGCAAAGTCAGCCAAACGCCGGTGCTCATGCTGTCGGCCCGCGGGGAAGAATACGACCGCATTCACGGCTTTGAACTGGGCGTGGATGACTATGTGGTCAAACCCTTTTCTCCCAAGGAGCTGATGATGCGCATTCAGGCCATTATCAAGCGCGCCCGGCCGGCTGATAACGACGACGGCCGGACCGTACTGACGTTTGACGGGCTGAAAATCGATATTACCGGACGTATGGTGGAAGTAGACGGGCAGCGCATCGATTTAACTCCGAAAGAATATGACCTGCTGTTTTATATGGCACAAAACCGCAATATCGCCCTGACCCGGGAACAGCTGATTACCAATGTGTGGGGCTATGACTTTTACGGGGATGACCGTACCTTAGACACCCATATCAAACTGCTGCGCAAAAGTTTGGGACCATACAGCCGCCTGATCGTCACGCTCAGAGGGGTGGGATACCGTTTTGAAGCCTAACAAAGACAAAGGGGCCCATCCGGTTTCCTTTGGGCCTTTTCATGTTGCCAAACCGCACCGCCGCCTGAGCATCCGCTGGTGGATCTTCGGCGGCTTTGCGCTTTTTACTGTGGTCATCATCATTCTGCTGTGGGTGTTTCAGGTTGCGCTGCTCGACACCTTTTACCAATCCATTAAAGTACGGGAAATGGAAAGCTGCGCTCAAAACTTGGCGATGCACATCAACGATGACGACGAAACCATTACCGACCTGCTGGATACCATGTCAAAGGAAAACCAGATCAGCACGGTGATTTGCAACGAAAACGGCGAAACCTTTTACCGCAATTTTTCGTTTAATTCCCTACTGAGCGACCTTTCCTGGATTGATTACCGGGCGCTATTTTTGCAAACCCGGGAGCAAGGCGGTACCTATGTGGTGCAGTATGACCGTCCCGATCAGGTGGTCGGATTTCGCCTATCCCCCACAGAAGGCAGCCCCCTGGCGCCTGGCTACAGTTATGTGGTGGAAATGGACCCTGTCACCGAAGAAGGCGGCAAAGGCATGCTGTATGCCATGACGGTGAAAATGGTCAATGGCAGCGAACGGCTTTTGCTGCTCAATTGCAGCCTGAATCCGGTCAATGCCACGGTACAAACCCTAAAAGTCGAACTGTGGGTCATCACCATTTTAATGCTGCTGCTGGCCTTTTTCCTGGCCCTGTTTTTAGCCAGACGGATTTCGGCGCCCATCAGTACCATCAATGAATCGGCCAAAGTGCTGGCCACCGGCACCTACAGCATTACCTTCCGGGAAGAAGGCTATCAGGAAGCTGCCGAGCTGGGGCACACGCTCAATTATGCCTCCCGGGAACTTTCCAAAGTAGAAGGGCTGCGCCGGGATCTGATTGCCAATATCTCTCACGATCTGCGCACACCCTTGACCATGATCACCGGGTACGCCGAAGTCATGCGCGACCTGCCCGGGGAAAACACACCGGAAAATGTGCAGATCATCATTGACGAAGCCAACCGCCTGACCAGCCTGGTCAACGATATGCTGGATCTTTCCAAAATGCAGGCAGGCGCCGTTCAGCTGGAACCGGAAACCTTCTGCCTGACTCAGAGCATACGGGATATTCTGGCCCGATACGACAAGCTGGCCGATTACCACTTTGTGCTGGAAGCCGACAAAGATGCGTGGGTATTTGCCGATCCGCTGAAAATATCCCAAGTGGTCTACAACCTGGTGAATAACGCGATTACGTACACGGGGGCCGATAAAACCGTCACGGTGCGCCAGCGTATCAAAGACGGTAAGGTGCGCATCGAAGTCATCGACACCGGCGAAGGCATTCCCGAAGATAAACTGGAGAACATCTGGGAACGCTATTACAAAGTGGACAAAACCCACCGGCGGGCCGCCGTGGGTACCGGGCTGGGGCTTTCCATTGTAAAAACCATTCTGGACTTGCACAGTGCCGATTTTGGTGTGCAGAGCGAGCTGCACAAAGGCAGTACCTTCTGGTTTGAGCTGACGATGATGAACCCGGTTCCGCCGCCATCATTATGACCTTTTGTTCACAACGCATTGACAAAGGCCCGCCTGCGCGCTATCATGGTGATAGCGCGGCCCGGTGGGCCCTGCTTTTTTTAAAAGTGCCCTAGTGCCATAAAGAAACGGAGAAATCAATATGAGCGAATGTAATCACGATTGCAAAAACTGCCAGAGCGATTGCGCTTCCCGTTCCCCGGAAAGCCTGCTGGAAAAACCCCATGCAGCCAGCACCATTAAAAAGGTCATTGGCGTTGTATCCGGCAAAGGCGGCGTTGGCAAAAGCCTTGTCACCTCGATGATGGCCGTCCTGATGAACCGGCGCGGATTCCACACGGCCGTACTGGACGCCGATATTACCGGGCCGTCCATTCCCCAGTGCTTTGGGCTGCACACCCGGGCCACCGGTTCGGAAGAAGGCCTTTATCCGGTAGCCACAAAAACCGGCATTGATGTCATGTCGATTAACCTGCTGCTGGATAGTGAAAACTCCCCGGTAGTATGGCGCGGCCCCATTCTGGCCGGTGCTGTGAAGCAGTTCTGGAGCGATGTTATTTGGAAAGATGTGGATTATATGTTTGTGGACATGCCTCCCGGAACGGGCGACGTGCCGCTGACGGTTTTCCAGAGCCTGCCCCTTGACGGGATTCTCATTGTAACGAGCCCGCAGGAACTGGTTTCCATGATTGTAGAAAAAGCAGTCAACATGGCCCAAATGATGAATGTGCCGGTGTTGGGGCTGGTTGAAAACATGAGCTATGTGCAGTGCCCCGATTGCGGCCGCAAAATCAAGCTGTATGGCGAAAGCCATGTGGACGAAATTGCCGCTTCCTTCCATTTGGACGTACTCGGCCGCATGCCGATTGACCCGGCTATTGCGAAAGCCTGTGACCAGGGGAACATTGAAGACTTCTCCGGCGACTGGCTGGACGGCGCGGTGGAAGCCGTACTCAAAGCCAAAAAGTAATCGCATTTTCACAAACAAAAAGGACGGTTGGTTCCCCAAAAGGGAATCGGACCGTCCTTTTTTACAAGATCTCCGCCGGGAGAGAGAAACCGGCTGCGAGATACCTTATACGCGTGATTTTCTTTGTTTCCATCCGCACAGCAGCAGCGGCATAATCAGGGACACCAGCGGTACCGTCAGGATAACCCCCATGGTACCGGCCAATCCCTGCAAAATTTCAATGCCGATATCGTACATGCTCATCACCTGATTATATGGCATGGCATAGGCATACACGATCACCAGGGTGTTAATCGAAGAACCGCAAAACGCCAGCACCAGGGTGTTGGACATGGTCCCCATCATGTCGCGGCCTACATGCAGCCCGCTGCGCATCAGTTCTTTGGCCGACAGGGCTGGATTGCGCCTATGCACTTCCTCAATCGAAGAGGAAACCGACATGGCCACATCCATCACGGCCCCCAGAGAGGCAATGAGAATACCGGCAAATAAAAGCCCGCCTATTTGCAGGGAACTGACGTCGCTGATACTGACAAGCGTTTCGATCTCCGTAACATTGTATCCGGAAATATGGGAAAGCTCCCCGAAAATCCAGGCGATCAGCCCGGCCGCTGTGACGCCGCCCAGTGTTCCCAGTACCGACGACACGGTTTTTTTACTGGCGCCGCCCACTAGGTACATGGTCACCGCCGTTGTAAGCGCCACCACCAGCACCGCCGCCAAAAACGGCGAGCACCCGCGGTATAACAGCGGCAAAAACAGCCACAAGATGCAGCAGAATGTAAAAATCAGTCCCAATGCCGAGCGCAATCCTTTTTTGCCGCCGATCAGCCACAGCAGCGCTAAAAACAGAGCGGCTAACAGATACAAAGCCGGTGACCGGTAGTAGTTATAGACCGAAACGCTGATAGTCCCATTGCTTTCGCTCAGGCAGGCCGTTACTTCCAGCCCCGGCACACAATCGGCTCCATACAGGTAACCGGAGGCGCTGGTGGCTTCAAAGGTTTCACCCCGGTGTTCCCCGGTCAAAATGGTCAGCTGCACCACCTGGCTGCCCGCACGGGTTCCGTCGTCCTGGATATTATCCTGCAGGACCGATTCAACCCGTGCCTTTTCATAGGTAACCCCCTGGGTATTGAGCAGCGGCGTCACCTGCGTTGTGCTGTTCAGCCACCACAAAAAAGCACCGAAAATAATAAGCAGTATCAGGCACACAGCCACATGAATCACGGCTTTTTTCGTTGGTTTCGTGATTTTGGGAATCCTCATATTCTTTGTCCGTTCCTTCCTGAGCAAGGCAAAAACCGGGCGAAACGGTCCGCCCGGCTCCTGCTAGAGAGAGAGAGTTGTACGCGATCAATCGAGCCGTTTATTCCGCACGGCGGCGGCGCCATACCAGCGTGGTGGCCGTTCCGGCAGCCAGCAGGCATACCGTTACGAGGATTCCAACCGTACGGCTGGTGTCACCCGTCTGGGGAACCGACTGTGTATCATCGGTATCGGACGTGGTGTTGTCGCTTGTATCGTTCTGGCTGTTATCCGTATTGTCATCGGTCTGCGACTGGTTGCCATCGTCCGGCTTCACACTTTCTTCCGGCTTATTGGAAGAAGGATCTTCTACGATGATGGCTGCCCGGAAAGCATCTTCGGCTGCCTGCAGATCTTTGATAGCCTGTTCCATATCGGCGGCATCGGCATCGGTAGAAGCCGCCACGGCTTTGGCCGTTTCAATGGCGGTTTTCAGCGTCTGGTAATCCTTTTCGGCTACCTGGCCTTCAGCCGATCCAACCTGCACACTGTCGAGCAGTTTCTGCGCTTCGTCGATCGTGGCATTCAGTTCGGTGGCATCGCCACGCTGGGTCAGGCCGTTCATAGCGGTGAGCAGAGCGGTATAGGTATCGGTCAGTTCCTGCTGGGAAATCTGGCCCTGCAGGCTGTCCTGGGTTTTATCGGGAATCTGGTCGGGTTCGGGGGACTGGGTGGGGTTATCGTACCCTTCGGCATCGGTGGCAGCGCCTTCGTTGGCGGGATTCCACACGTTGTATTCGTCTTTGCCGTCTTCGCTGGTCTTCAGCAGGGTGTTGGCTTTATCCAGAGCCTGCTGCAAAGCGGTCAGGCTGGAAGAAGTCACGGTTTCGGGATCCGTGCTGTCCACTTTTTCCTGGGCATCATTGATCAAAGAGAGCAGCGAATCTTTATCCGCATTTTTCACGATGGTCAGCGTGTCGCCCGTATCCGTAACGGAACCGCCGGCATTGACCGCGTAGGTGGAAATCGTGAAGCTGCTGTCTGTCATCTTAATCACGGAGTAAGTAGGCAGAGCCTGCTGCGACATGTTGGAAATGAAGTACTGCTGGGTCTTTACCGTGTCGTAGTATTTGCTGCCGGAAGCCGAGTTGGCCGTCATGTACAGCGTGCCCTGGGGGTCCGTTACCGTGCCGCCATCCGTTACATCGTAATCAATGGCTACACCATCCAGAATCTGATAGGTACGAGAATACGAATGGTCATGGCCCGTCAGGCAGACATCGATATTGAATTCGTCCATCAGGGGCGCAAACACCGTACGCAGCTGAGCGCCGTCGGAGTTCGCATGAGGCTGGCCGGCGCCATAGATATCATGGTGGAACATGACGATGCGGAACGTAGCATCTTTATCGCTGTCAATGGCCTGCTGCATCAGCTGACGGTGTTCTTCCTGGTTGGTATTGTTGCTGTTGAGCACAATAAACAGGGTTTTGCCATAGCTGAAGTAGTAATCGCCGCCAGCCGTTGTAGATCCCAGATCGCTTTCGTTGGGATTATAGAAGTGATAGCCATAGTAAGCGCCGCTGGCTTCGTGGTTGCCAATGGCCGTGGCCACCGGAATATTCTGCAGGGCATCGGCCGACAGATACCCGGCGTATTCCACTTCTACGTCTTTGTTTTCATCGGCATTCTGAGCGCTCTTTTCCGTTTGGTCACCGGCGGAAAGGATAAAGCCCACGTCGCTATTCTGTTCCAGTGCCGCGTTCAGGGTTTCGTTCCAGTTAAAGGCATCGTGGGCCGCACTGCCGGAAGAACCGATCTGCGGGTCACCTACATACAGCATGGTGTATGAGCTGGTATCACCGGTAACGAGTTTTTCGGCCTCACTCCAGGAAGAACCGTCGTTGCTCACCTGGTAATAATACGTGGTGTTTTCCGTCAGGCCCGTCACGGTCACATGAGCCGACTTCGTATACGTCGTGCTGCCGGAACCGTTTTCCGTCGTTACATGGATCGACAGCGAACCGCTTTCTTTAAAAACTTTCCCGTCGCTCATGTCCTGATTGGTCGCAATTTTGACTTGTGCCGTCTTACCGGCATCCGCCTGTGCCACATACCAGGCAAAATTCATCTGGCTTTCATCTTTACCGGGGGTAATGGACACATCGGTGTAATCCTGCTTTTCCGTATCCCACTGGACTTTCCAGCTGTCATACGCCGTCTTGTTCCCGTTTGTCTCCGGGTTTGTGGAAGGAATAGCAAACGCCGTAATGCCGCTGGTCACAGCTACGGAAGCTGCCAGCAGCACGGCTGCCGTTTTCTTTGCTTTTCTCATTTCTTTCTCTTTCCTCCATTTCTATCACTGTTTGATTGGCATTATAGGCGCCCAATGTAAAAACTAAATCAAGAATAGCGCCGCTTTTTTCTTTTATTTTTTTAAACTATAAGAAAAAAGGATTTTGCTC
>CAJKJS010000006.1 GCA_905200265.1 uncultured Oscillospiraceae bacterium | reverse complement strand
GATCTGCTTACGGGTGTGGACGGCGGGATCGGTATGCATCAGCTGCACCAAAACCTTATCGGCCACTTCCAGATCCTGCACCTTTTTCTTCGTTTTGATCTCCATTTTGATCACATATTTATCCTTCATGCTGCCGTAGTAGATCACGTCACCGCAGCGTACCAGGGGTTTCCCTTTATACATGGGAAAAGCGTTTTTCTTTTCACTCATTTTGGTGAGATCCTCCTTCCGTTATCCGTTTTCCTTCTTCTTTCCGGGCAGAAAAAGGGCAAAAGGGCCGTGTTGCCGCGCCCTTTTTGTTCGTACCGATTATTATACCATACTTTTAGCCGGTTCGTAAAGGGCCGTTTTCGTATGGAATAAAAAAACACGGCGGAGGAAAAACCGCCGTGTTCTCTTGCCCGCCTGCCGGGGGTTCGGGCAAGCCCCTATTTTGCAAACGTTACGCGTTCAGGAACGATTTAACAAGCAGCTGCAGCAGTTCGTCCCGGTCCACCCGGGCAATCAGGCTGCGGGCGCTGTTATGCGTGGTGATGTACGTGGGGTCACCAGACAGAATATAGCCAACAATCTGGTTAATGGGGTTATATCCCTTTTCGTTCAGGGCGTCATATACCGTGGTTAGGATCTTTTTGATGTCGCTGTCACGGTCGCGGGGCAAAGTAAAAGTCATCGTTTTATCCATGATTGCAAACACCTCCACGTGCCCTATCTTACACCGTGAAAGGGAAAAATACAAGAGAAAACTCGTGAAAAAACTGATTTTTGTATGGTTTGCAGCATGAAACCTCGTTTTTTTTCGCCAGCCCTTCCAAAAAGTGTGGTTTTTGGAATTTTTCGCAAAGTTGTGCGTACCGGTTGACAATAAAAGCCGAAACGCGCTAGAATAAAAGCAGAATCAGGCTTTCGCCCGGGTGGGGCGGGGCCGGTGGGAGGAATGGCGATGGATTTTACAAAAATGGTCATGGGTTTGGAACTGGGTTCCACCCGGATTAAAGCTGTACTGGTAGACGAAAACCATGTGCCGGTGGCGTCCGGCAGTTATGATTGGGAAAACCGGCTGGAAAACGGCGTGTGGACGTATTCCCTTTCGGATATCCATACCGGCGTGCAAGCGTGCTTTGCCGCGTTGCAGGCCGATGTGCAGGAAAAATATCACGAACCGCTAAACGCCGTGGGGGCCATGGGCGTGTCGGCCATGATGCACGGGTACATGCCGTTTGACGAAAACTGGCAGCTGCTCACGCCGTTTCGCACCTGGCGCAACACCATGACCGGGCAGGCCGCCGCCGAACTGACGGACTTATTCCACTTTAATATTCCCCAGCGCTGGAGTATTGCCCACTTGTACCAGGCGGTGCTAAACGGGGAAGACCACCTGCCGAATCTGCGGCATTTGACCACCCTGGCCGGGTACATCCACTACCGCCTGACGGGCCGGCATGTGCTGGGCGTAGGCGAAGCGGCGGGGATGTTCCCCATTGAAAACGGACAGCCCGCGTATAACGAAGCGATGATGCAGGCGTGCGAAGAAAAGCTGGCGGAAAAAGGGTACCCGTGGACGCTCCGGCAGGTATTGCCCGCCGTGCTGCCCGCCGGGGGCGATGCCGGTGTGCTGACGCAGGAAGGCGCTAAGTTCCTCGATCCGTCCGGCCGGCTGCAAGCCGGGTGTCCGGTGGCTCCGGCGGAAGGCGACGCCGGTACCGGCATGGTGGCCACCAATTCCGTGCGGGCGTACACGGGTAACGTGTCCGCCGGTACGTCGGACTTTGCCATGGTGGTGGTGGACCGGCCCCTGGGGGTTCACCGGGAAATCGACATGGTCGCAACGCCCACGGGGCTGCCGGTGGCCATGGTGCATTGCAACAACTGCACGTCCGATATCAACGCCTGGGCTTCGCTCTTCGGCGAAGTGGCCGGGATGCTGGGGGTCACGATCAAACGCGGGCCGCTGCTGGATAAACTGTTTGCGGCAGCCATGGATGGCGCCCCCGACGGCGGCGGACTGATGGCCTTTAACTATTTTTCCGGGGAAGGCGTCACCGATCTGGATGCCGGGCGGCCTGTGTTTGCCCGTACCCCCGATGCGCCGTTTACTCTGGCGGACTTTATGCGCACGCATCTATTGTCGGCTCTGGCGACGCTGAAAATCGGGCTGGATATCCTCACCGGTGAGGAACAGGTGGAGATCCGCCGCCTGTGTGGCCACGGCGGCTTTTTCAAAGCGCCCAAAGTGGGCCAGACGCTGCTGTCCGCCGCGGTAAAGGCCCCGGTGACGGTGATGGAAACCGCCGGGGAAGGCGGCCCCTATGGCATGGCGCTGCTGGCCGGTTACCGCATTTGGAAAGAAGAGGGCGAAAGCTTGGAAGATTACCTCGATCAAAAGGTCTTCCATAACGCCACGTGCACAACCCTGATGGCTCCGCCGGAAGAGGTGGCGGGCTTTACCGCGTTCCTCGAGCGGTACAAAAAGGCCCTGCCCATGGAAAAAGCGGCCATCGAAACGATGTAAGTTTACAGAGCATTCTTTTGCCCCGCCCGAGAACCCGGGCGGGGCTTTTTGTTTTGGAAAGACGGTTTTTTATAGGCACGCCCCTCATGGATACATGCTGGAATGATGCACAATACAGGTTTAAAAGAATCGTGCATACTGCACACAATATAAATTCTAGAGTAAAATTTACAAAGGCGCTTCCTATGGGGTATAGTATATATGAGGAACGTAGCGAAGCCTAGCATACATAGGCGATTCTTTTTGTTTGGAAAGGAGATTCAATGCAATGAAAAATCTTCGTACATGGCTATCCCATAGCCCGGACCGGCGCAAAATCCTCGCTTTACTCCTTTTGTGCATCGTCCTTATTGGGTTGTGTGGCCTGTTTTTCATCCAGCGCAACCGGGCTTGGGACGGGGAAAAGCAGCGGGGTGACCAGCTGCTCAGTGCTTTTCAAAGCGATATGAACCAGGCGGGTGCCGAAGCGAACCGGATTATAACCGAAGGGAACGACGACCCCTACCATGTGGGCGAGACGGTCAGCCGGTTTTTTACCCTGGCCAATTCGGCCCAGCGGTTGGGGGAAGTGGGCGTGCTGTCCGAAACAGACGCCGCTTTGTACCAGGCGTTTTTTATGATGTACTACGAAGGCATGCGGCAGGAAATTCCGGAACAGGATATGTGGAAGCTGGTGGAGATCGCCCAGAGCGAACCGGACTTCTGGGAAAAGGGCGCGCCGTTTGATGAATTTGCAGCCTATTTCCAGGACAGCCACCAGATGGATTATACCACCGATACGGCGGCTGCCTATGGGGAGACCTTGCGGGCGTATTTCCCCGAAATCCCCGAGAAAGCAGACAGTGATTCCTAAGGGATACCGTTTTCATGAAAAGGCCCGGCCCCTTTTTAAAAAGGGGCCGGGCTCCCCATATGTGTCAAAAGTGCCAAAGAAACGGCGCTTTTTTCTCCATGGCGCGAAAGGGATGGGGGATTCCCTTCCAAAAGGATATTCGTTATAATGGATAATAAAAGGAGTTCTTTTTTAAATGTGGTTCACAAAAAAGCGAGGTGTCA
Organism: uncultured Oscillospiraceae bacterium; assembly: GCA_905200265.1. GTDB lineage: Bacteria > Bacillota > Clostridia > Oscillospirales > Acutalibacteraceae > Heritagella. Next base: position 14,147 of record CAJKJS010000006.1, on the reverse strand, counting down.
AAAATGGGAGATCATAACGAATGGGAAAAGGGGCGCCCCTACCTCCGTTTGGCGGGTGTGCTGCTGACGATTTGTATGCTGCTGTTAGGGACAGGCGGCTACCTTCTTGTAAGGCAAATCCCCATAGATGACCAGGAACGGCAACAGCGGGAGCTGCTTTTGTCCCATTTCCGCGACGACATCGTGATGATGGGCCAAACCGGGTTTCAGGCTTCACTAAATGGGGAGGCCATCGATGGGTTGCAGGATGTGCAGTTCCATTTGCGCCGTCTGGCGGACTACGCCGAAGAATTGGGCGAAGTCGGGGTATTATCGCAACAGGATAGCCTTTTATACCGGGACTTCTTTTCTATGTATGTAAGTTTGCTTGAGTACGGCGACAATGCCGATGTGCCCAGGGAGGATATGGAAAAGCTGATCCATATTGCCCAACAGGAAGAGGAATTTTGGGAAAACGGCGCGCCGTTTGACGAGTTTGCGGCCTTTTTCCAGGAGGGCCACCAGTTAAGTTACGCGAAAGACGGCGCGGTGCCCTATGAGGAGACCCTGGGGGCCTATTTCCCCGAAATCCCCGATACGCCGACCCACTAAATGGAATCGCTGCCCCGTGCCCGGTCTCTTTCAAAAAGGGGCCGGGTTTTTTTAGGGCCTATCGTGGAACGGGCCCTATAAATAGTAGAGTATTGTTTACGAAGAACCACAAATATGTTATATTTATTTATAGAAAGACCACAAAAGCGCGGCGGATAGCCGCCGTGCAGCGAAAAAGGAAAAAAGCCCTGTCGCCCGGAAGGCTGGGTTTTATAAGAAAGCCATGCCGGTGGGAAAGGGCGGGATTTTTGAAAAAGGGAAGGTGGTTGTTGATGAAAAAGGGTTATCCCTCCGCAGGCAAAACCCCGGGGAAGGGGATACTGACTGTGCTGTCGCTCTTGTGCGTAGGGCTATTGGTAGCCGGTGGCGTATTTTTTGTCCAGTGGCAGAGTGCCAGCAGCCGGGCACAAAAACAGGGCGGCGTCATGGTGGAGGAGTTCCGTGCCAAAATGGAAGAAGCCGGAAGCTGCGCCAGTGCGTGGCTCGCGGGAGAAGGGGATCGCAGCTGGTCGGACTGTATCCGCTCTTTTAAGCGCCTTGAAAACCAGGCCCAGCGCCTGGGGGAGGTGGGGGTGCTGTCCGAAACGGACGCCGGCCGCTATCATCGTTTTTTTTACCAGATGGAAGAAACCTGGATTCTATCGGACGGGCAGGATGTGCCCATGGAACCGGTGGAAAAGCTCGTGCAGCTGGCCGGGCAGGATGATTTTTGGGAAAAGGGCGCACCCTATGACGACTTTGCTTCGTTTATGGGAGAAGACTAGCGCGGGCTTTTGAAAAAGGAAGGTGGCTTTTATGAAGGAAGGACGTAGGCGGCCTAGCGTGCGGGCGCTACTGCTTTTGTGTGTCGTTTTGCTGGGGCTGGGCGGCTGGCTGCTTTTTCAGCGCAACGCGGCGTGGGACCGGGAACAGCGGCAAAAGGAGCTGATGCTGGTGGATTTCAGCGTGCAAGTAAGCGACGCCGGTGCGTATGCCTACTGGGTGGCGAAAGACATAACCGATTTTACCTTTGGAGATTGCCTGGCCAGTTTTGACGCAGCGGCCCAAACGGCCCAGCGCCTGGGGGATGCGGGGGTGCTGCCCGAAGAGGACGCCCGGCAGTATCAGGCGTATTTCGAACAGATGGGCCAGACGCTGCGGCAAGGCGGCGAAACGGCGATTCCGACAGCGGATATGGAAAAGCTGATGGTCATCGACCGGCAGGAGGCCTTCTGGGCAGACGGAGCGCCGTATGAGGATTTTGCGGCGTACATGGCAAAATAGGCCCCGGCGGGGAAACAGGAGACAAAACAGCAAAGCGGAAAGAAAGGTTTTTACCCCGTCATAAGCAAATGCAAAAATGGAAAAAGCGGCCCTTCCTTTATGGGGAAGGGCTGCTTTTTTTGCAAGAAAAAAATTGTGAAAAAAGCAAAAATCCTTGCGCAACGCCCAGCCGCCCTGTATACTAAAATCGAGAAGAAAAGAGAGGGCGGGGGATTTTTATCCGTCGCCGAGAGGAGGAACCATGATGCGAACGTGTCCCGTTTGTGGCCGTGCTGTGGGGGACGGCGTGAAATTCTGCCCCGGCTGCGGCAGCAAAATGCCACAGAGGCATGTGTGTCCGGTATGCGGCCGGGAAAACCGGGCAGGCGCCGCTTTTTGCAGTGCGTGCGGAGCGGCGATGCAGGGCGAAAGCACCGCGCCGCAAAGTCAGCCTGTGGAGCAAACCTTGGGGCAGGCCACGAGTCAAGCCCCGACTCAGGCCCCAGGAGTGACGCCGGGTCAGGCTTCGGGTGGGGTCTCGGATGGGGCTTCGGGCGGGGCCCGGGAACCAATTAACCCGGAGCAACCCCTGCCCGGACAAACGCCGCCGGTGCCGCCTGCGAACGCCGTGGGGCAACCTGAGAGCAAAAAGAAAGGGAAAATGACCCGGGGCAAGAAAGCGGCGCTATGTAGCGGCGTGGGGGTCGTCGTGCTGGGACTTCTCGCTGCCCTAGCCTTTTTTGTCATTTTGCCCATGATGCAGCCGGAAGGCATCGACCCCGTCAGTTTGTACGCGAAGGACGGCGAAATTTATTATGTGAACGAAAGCGGGGAAGAAGTGGCCGTTACCCGGCAGCTGTTTCTCGATGAGTCTATCGATAGTCAGCTGATGACGTCGGACTGGTGGGCTGTGAGCTATTATCTGGCCCTGAGCGACGACGGCGCCCGGATTTTCTACCCCGATCAGATCGCGGGGGATGCCTCGAACATACCGCTGTATACGCGGCTTGTAAGCGAACCGGCGGACAAAGCCGTGCTCGTGGATACGGATGTAGCCCAGTACCAGATCACCCCGGACGGGAAGAAGGTCACCTACATAAATGGATCGGACTACGCTTTGTACCAGAGCGATTTGGCAAACCGCACCATGATTGCCGAAGATGTCAGCTCGTTTATCTGCAGTGAGGACGGCCAGACCGTTTTGTATCTGGATAAAAACGGGGCGGTATTCCGGTGGACAGCCGGCGGCGGTATCCTGCGGGTTACCGATGACGCCAGCTTATCCAAGGGATTTGCCCAAAAGAAAATGGCGGTGTATTACGTAAAAGACGGCACGCTGTATGAATACACCGTGAATAGTGAAACCCCGAAGCAGATCGCTGCCGGTGTGCAGGATGTGGTCTGGATTACCCCGGATGGCCAGGTGTACTATACCGCCAGTGCCGACGGCGGCATGACTATGATGGACTTTGTGGAGGATGATATCGCGCAGGGCGATACGGTGACGATGCCGGAAGAGCCCGAAGAACCCAAAAAACCCAGCCGCGATGATTACAAAGACGGCAAAGCCTATGAAAAAGCCATGAAGCAGTACGAAGAGGACTGGGACGCGTACGATAAAGCCATGGGCCGGTGGGAACAGGATATGTCGGACTATTACGACCGGCAGGAAGCGGCCGAGGAAGCCGACTCCGCCCGGTATGAACTGGAAAATACTTCGGCCAAAGATTTTATCGCCGACCTGTATTACTATGACGGGAATACGACGAGTCTGGTGGCGGAAAAGGTAGCCGTGAATAACTGGCGGGGCACATATAGTTTGATGTCAAGTATATGGAACAGCTATCCTGACGAGCCCATGGGGTTTGTCACCCAGTGGGACCCCTCTGCCATGGAGAAGATTCCGCTGTCCGACGTGATAGAAGAAAGCAAGGAGCAGTCGTGCTCCGCCTCCTGGGTGATGGAAAGCAAACTGAGAGACGCGAAAAACAGCGGCCTTTTGGGCATTGTGGTGGGGAACACGTGTACCTTTAGCGCCGAGGGCGTAAAGTCCGTAACTTTTGCGCGGGACGGTTCGGTGGCATATACTTTTTCCTATGACGAAGAAACTTCGGGCGAAGGTTTCGCGCTGTACCGCACTCCCATTCAGAATGGGAAACTGGGCGAGCAGGAGACCATCCAGACCGGCGCGGTGCCCGTGGCAGTGCTCAAAGACGGACGGCTGGTGTGTGGCAAATATGGGATCGATGGGCTGACGCTGGATATATATATGGACGGCGTGAAGATCGACACCATCGACGCCTATTACGATGCGGGTGAAGGAATACAGGGAACAAATGGCGAAAGCCTGGCGTATTTCTCCACCTGGGACAGCGAGAAGAGCTGCGGCACGCTGAACGTGTGGCGCGACGGCGAAAGTGTCACGGTAGCTAGTAACGTGCAGCGGTTCCAGATGCTGGATGACGGCCGTATTCTGTGCCTGTACGATGTGAACGAAGAGACCGGCACCGGCACCGTGGGGATTTTCGCAAACGGTACCCTGACACCGCTGAGCCAGAACGCCAACAGCCTATTGGCGGTGGTTGATACATCCACCCACGGGGACTACTACTACTATTAAACGAACGAAACCCCGCATACAAAGCAGGGCGCGTACCCGGCCGATGAAAAAACCATAGCATGCGGCAAGCGGCCCTTCCTTTATGAAAAAGGAGGGGCCGTTTTTTATCCCTTTTCCAAAAAGGACACAAAAGCGTCCAAAAACGCGGGGAGCCTTGCGGCGGTAAAAAGGGAATGTTATACTATAAAGGAAGAAAAGAGAACGGGGCCGTTTTTTAAAAGCCGCCCTTTATGAGGAGGAGATATCATGCGAACTTGTCCTACATATGGCCGCACAGTGGGGGATAACGTCAAATTCTGTCCCGGCTGCGGCAGTCAAATGCCACAGGGGAATGTATGCCCGGCCTGTGGCCGGGAAAACCGGGAAGGCATGGCCTTTTGCCGGTATTGCGGCGTGCCGCTTCAGGGAAAAGCAGCCCCGGGGGAGGGCGCTTTAAACCGGCCGCAGGGGCTAAACCCGGCGCAGCCCCAGAGCCAGCCCCAGGGCCAGTCCCAGGGCCAGTCCCAGGGGCAGCCCCAAAATTGGGCGCAGCCCATGCCGGGCCAGACGCTGCCCGGACAAGCTATGCCCGGACAGCAGCCGAACCGGACGGAACCGGCACCCGCCGGGGAAAAGAAACCGAAAAAGAAAATGTCCCGCGGGAAAAAAGCAGCCCTGTTTGGCGGCGTGGGGGTCGTTTTGCTGGGGATTATCGCGGTGCTGGTCCTTTTCGTTTTTCGGCCCATGACGCAGGTACAGAAAGTAGACCCGAACAGTTTGTACGCGAGGGGATGCGAAGTGTACTATCTGAACGAAAAGGGCGAAGAAGTGCCCCTGACGAACCAACTGTTTACGGATAATTCCATCGATAACCAGATGATGGCTTCCGACGGGCCGAGCCTGGGGTATTATATTGCCGTCAGCGACGACGGTACCCGCATTTTCTACCCCGATCAGGCGCAAACGGATGCTTACGGCCCGGCGCTGTATACAAGGCTTTTGAGCGAACCGGCGGAAAAAGCCGTGATGATCGATTCGGAGGTCGCGCAGTTCCAGATTACCTCGGACGGGAAAAAGGTCACGTATATTCGTGGGGGCGACCACGCCCTGTACCAGAGCGATTTACAAAATAAAACCCGGATCGCCGCGGATGTCGCCGCGTTTACCGGCAGCCCGGACGGCCAGACGGTGTTCTATGCCGATGCCACCGGGGTGATGTACCAGTGGACAAGCGAGGGGGGCTCCAAACAAATTACGGACAACTCCGCCGTTACCATGGGGATCGCCACCGAAAAAATGGCCGTCTATTACATGCAGGACGGCGCGCTGTATGAGTATGTAGCTAATAGCGGCGGCGCGAAACAGATTGCCCCCGATGCCCAGAAAGTGGTGTGGATTACGGCAGACGGGGAGGTGTACTATACCGCAGATGGCAGCGACGGGAAAACCATGATGGACTTTGTGGAAGACGATGTGACGGCGAACGGCGGGATAACGCAACCGGCAGAACCCGAAGCGCCCGAGGCGCCCTCCAGCAGCGATTATAAGGACGAAGAGGCGTACCAAAAAGCCCTGGAACAGTACGCAAAGGACTGGGAAGCGTACATAGAGGCCATGGGTGAATGGGAACAGGCCATGTCGGATTATTACGACTACCAGGACAGCATGGAAACGGCCCGGTGGGCCATGGAAGAGCTGGAGAGTGCGAGCGCTTCGGGCTTGATGACGGACCTATATTATTATGACGGTACCACGGCCACGCTGGTGGCGGAACATGTTTCCACGGACACCTGGATGGGCGCGTTCGCTTTGATGTCCCGTGAAGAAAACAGCCGCACCGATGAACCCAGAGGGTTTGTCACCCAGTGGGACCTGTCCTCTGCCGGGAAGATCCCCCTGTCGGACGTACTCACAGCCTATGAAGAAGAGTCGTACTATGAAATCTCTCAGGTGGTGCAGGACAAACTGAAAGAAAACATGGACAGCGGCCTGATGGGCATTGTGGTGCAGGGCACGTGCACCTTTGGTTCCGAAGGGATGGTCCCCGTGGCCTTTTCTGGGGACGGCTCGCTCGCGTATGTGCTGGAGAACACGGAAAACGGTTCCTCCCTGTGCCGTTACCCCATTGAGGACGGCAAACTGGGCACGCGGGAGACCTTCGCCATTGACGCGTACCCCGTGGCCATGCTGAAAGACGGATATCTGGTCTACAGCAAGACCCGTGGGGATGGCAACCAGGTGGATTTGTATGTGTCCGGCACGGATATAACCGATACCGTGGCTTCCTGCGGTACCACACAGGAAGCCGTACAGGGCACCGGGGAACACCTGGCGTATTTTTCTTCCTGGGACAGCGAAACGGAAAGCGGTACGCTGCGCGTATGGGAAAATGGCGGGGCGACTACGGTGGCGTCCGGTGTGCACTCGTTCCAGATGCGGGAAGACGGCTCGATTTTGTACCTGTATGAATTTGATGCGGACAAAGGGACCGGCAAGTTGGGGTACTACCACGACGGCACCATGACCGTGCTCAATCATGATACGAACTGCCTCATCCCCACCACCGACCGGGTCCTGTACGGGGATTATTAAAGCCCCTTTGGGCCGGTACCATTTCCCTATGCGTCATGAGAGACATCCGGTTTAATGAAACAGGAGGGAACCGAATGGATAAGACATGGAAATGCATTCTTGTGATTGCCGTGCTGCTTCTGATCTATCTTGTCTGTATCAATCAGGGGGGCGGATCGGAAAACTACGGCCAGGGCGCGCAAAATTCGCCGTTTACCTATACGGACGGCTACACGAACAATTATACCTATACCTATGAGCCAGTGGTGCAAAGCTGCACATCCTGCCATGGCACGGGCACCTGCGACTTTTGCTATGGGTCGGGTACCTACCGGGCCTATGGGGAGGCGGTCGCCTGTGCGGGCTGCGGCGGCACGGGCCGGTGCAGCAGCTGCGGCGGGACCGGTTCCTATTGACAAGATAGGCAAGAAAGCCCCCTTGCCAACGGGAAAAAAACGTGGTACAATAAAAAAACCGGTAATAAACCGGCACAATAACCGACACAACACGATGACGAAGCAAAGTACGCCATGAGAAAAAGCGGCTCAAAAGAGAGGGAGTTCACCGGCTGAAAGGCTCCCGGGCGGAAAATGGCGGAAATTTCCCTTCCGAGTGGTCCGCGGGAAAGGCTTTTTTACAAAAAAAGCCCAGTAGTGCGGAACGGCAGCGCCCCGTTACGGCGAGCAAACGAGTGCCGCAGGCACGGGGAGACCCGGCCGGCGGAAAGCGGGTGGTACCGCGAGGCTGATGAATCCGTTGGCCCCGTCCCTGTTTCATGAGTAAGCAGGGGCGGGGCTTTTTGTTTTGTCCGGGTAAAGGGGGAATCCCCCTATAGGCCCAAAGGGCCGTGTCCTCTGCCCAGTACGAAAGGAGTTTTCCTCATGCAGAACAAAATCGAAGCCCTGCGCCAAAAGGTGCAGGAAGACCTGCAAAAGGTCAAAGACCAGGCGACGCTGTCCCAGTTTTGGCAGATGTACCTGAGCAAAAACGGTCAGGTGCCGTCGCTGATGAAAGAACTGAAGAATGTGGCGAAAGAAGAGCGTCCCCTGATGGGCAAGCTCATCAACGAAGTGAAAAACGAGGTGCAGGCCCTGTATGACAAAGCGGCCGAAGAGGTGAAAAAAGCGGAACTGGCAGCCCGCAACGCCGCCGAAACCGTGGATATCACCCTGCCCGCCAAAACCCGCCCGGCCGGGGGGCTGCATCCGCTGACCCTGGTGCGCAGCGAAATCATCGACGCGTTTGCCGGTATGGGCTTTTCGGTGTTTGAAGCGCCGGAAATCGACGACGATGACCACAATTTTACGCGGCTGAATGTACCCAAAGACCACCCGGCCCGGGATATGCAGGATACTTTCTATCTGACGGACGAATGGCTCCTGCGTACCCAGACCTCCAACGGCCAGATCCGCGCCATGGATACCATGACCCCGCCCTTTAAAATTCTGAGCCCCGGCCGTGTGTTCCGCTCCGACTCCGACGCCACCCATTCCCCCATGTTCCACCAGATGGAAGGCCTGGTGGTGGATAAGGGCATTACCCTGTGCGATTTGCAGGGCATGCTGGATGAACTGGTGAAAAACCTGTTTGGCCCGGGCACCCGCACCCGGCTGCGCCCCAGTTACTTCCCGTTTACCGAACCCAGCGTGGAAGTGGACGTCAGCTGCTTTGAATGCGGCGGCAAAGGGTGCAGTTTGTGCAAAGGCACCGGCTGGATCGAAGTGCTGGGCGGCGGCGTTGTGAACCGCCGGGTCCTGGAAAACTGCCACATCGACCCGGACGTGTATTCCGGCTTTGCCTTTGGCATTGGCATGGAACGCATTGCCATGCTGAAATACGGCATTGACAACATTGGCTTGATGTTTGAAAACGACCTGCGGTTTTTGAAGCAGTTCCAGGAATAAGGAGGAAACAACAATGAAAGTACCATTCAGTTGGCTGAAAGAACTGGTGGATGTGGATATCACCGCCCAGGAACTGGAAAAGCGTCTGTTCGGCTGCGGGTTTGAAGTGGAAGAACTGATCGACCTGTCCGCGGGGATTTCCCGCGTGGTGGTAGGCCGCATCACCCATTTGGAAAAACAGGAAGGCACGGACCATCTGTACCTGTGCCGTGTGGATTGCGGCGACGAATACGGCCATGATCTGGCCATTACCACCGGCGCGCCGAATATCTTTGAAGGCGCCCTGGTGCCTGTGGCGCTGGACGGCGCTACCCTACCGGGCGAAAACGGCCCGGTGACCATCAAAGCGCGGAAAATGCACGGCGTGATGTCCAACGGCATGATGTGCAGCGGCGAAGAACTGGGACTCAATGACGACCTGTACCCCGGTTCCCAGGTATACGGGCTGCTGATTTTAAACGACGACCCCAACGCCGTCATCGGCCGGGACATCTGCGAAGTGGTAGGACTCAACGACTATATTTTCGATATCAGCCTGACGGCCAACCGCCCCGACTGCCAGAGTGTCCTCGGCATCGCGCGGGAAGTGGCGGCGATTCTAAATAAACCCCTGAAAATGCCCGCCCTCGATTACACCACCCCCGCCGCTCCGGATGACAGCATCAAAGTGGAGGTACAGGCTCCCGATCTGTGCCCGCGGTATATGGCCCATTATGTGCGCAACATCCGCCCGTCGGAAAGCCCCCGTTGGATGCGCCGCCATTTGGCGCTGTGCGGCCTGCGGAGCATCAACAACGTGGTGGATATTACGAACCACACCCTGCTGGAAATGGGCCAGCCCATGCATGCGTTCGACCTTTCCCATGTAGGGGGCCGGCACATCATTGTGCGCCGGGCGAAAAACGGGGAAGAAATCGTCACCCTGGACGAAAAGTCCTTCACCCTCACCGACCAGAACCTGGTGATCTGCGACGAAGAAAAGCCCGTAGCACTGGCCGGGATTATGGGCGGCCTCAATAGTGAAATCGAAGACGATACCACGGAACTATTATTTGAATGCGCCACCTTCGCCCGGGACAGCGTGCGTAAAACCAGCCGCGCCCTGGGGCAGAACAGCGATTCCAGCGCCCGGTATGAAAAGGGCGTGGACGCCTACTCCACCGGCCTGGGCCTGCGCCGCGCGCTGCATCTGATTCAGGAACTCGACTGCGGCGACATCACCCCCACGTGCTTTGACTGCTGCAGCGACAAAGTGTCGTTCGAGCGCCGGGTGATCACCGTTTCGCCGGAACAGATCGACGCCGTGCTGGGCATTCAGGTGCCCCGCGACACCATGAAAGACATCCTGTGCCGCCTGGATTTCGGGGTGGACGACAGCGAAAACACCTGGAAAGTCAGCGTGCCGCTTTATCGGGAAGACATGGATTCGTTCCCCGATGTGGCCGAAGAAATCATCCGCGAGTATGGCTATGAGCACATTGTGCCCACGTTCCTCTCCCACGCCAGTGTGACAAACGGCGGCCTTTCCCGCGCCCAGCAACAGCAGATGAAGATGAAACGTTTGCTGGCCGGGCAGGGCTTCTATGAAGCCAGCACCCTGGCGTTTTACGCCACGGCGGACCTCGATAAACTGCACTTTGCGCCCGATGCGCCGGAACGCAACGCCATCCGCATTAAAAACCCCATCAGCGAACACCTGTCCATCATGCGCACGACTTTGGCGCCGAGCATGTTGCAGGTGATTGTCAATAACCTGAAAAAGGGCAACGGCGAAGGGCGTCTGTTCGAGATGAGCCCCGTGTACCTGCCCTATGAACTGCCCCTTACCCGCCAGCCCCACGAGAGAATGACGCTGTGCCTCGGCCTGTTTGGGCCCGGGGAAGATTTCTTCACCGCCAAAGGCGCCGTGGAAGCCATCGCCGGGGGCTTTGGCCTTACGTTTACCTATGAACGGGACAAGGCGCCCTACCTGCACCCGGGCATGACCGCGAGCGTGCTGTGCGAAGGCAAAAAAGTGGGCGTATTCGGGAAACTGTCCCTGGAAGTGACGGCGGAACTGGATATCGCCCGGGACGAACGGCAGAACCAGAATATTTATCTGATCGAACTGGATTACGAAGCGCTCAGCGCTCATTTCCCGGAAGAACGCCGGTACCATCCGCTGCCCGCGACAACGCCTGTGAAACGCGACCTCGCGCTGGTGTGCGAAGAAGCCGTCACCTGCGGGCAGCTGCAGGACGTGATCCAAAGCGCCAGCCCGCTGGTGCAGGATGTGCAGCTCTTTGACATCTACCGCGGCAAAAACCTGGGTGAAGGGAAGAAGAGCATGGCCTTTACCATCACCCTGCAAAATAAGGAACAGGAAGTGGCCCCGGCCGATGCCGAACGGGCGATTCGCAAGATTTTGGGCAACCTGAAAGCAAAACTGGGCGTAGACATGCGCTAAGGCGGCGGCCGGGTTTCCATAGACAGGAAAGCCGGGGGAGAAAGACCCCCGGCTTTTGCCGTCAAGAATTGCAATTTTCAAGGGTTCATGGTAGAATAGGGCAAAACCTATGCTTTTTCGAATAACGGGAGGACGAAAAATGGATACTTTTATGGAACAAATTATTGTGCGCCGTAAAACGGGCAAGGATATTGCCATCATTGCGGGCATTATTCTGGGCGGGTGCGTGCTGCTGGCCGCTTCGCTGATTGCCTTTATGATTACGGGCATTATCCTGATCCCCTTTGTGGTGATCATCGGCGTGTGCTACGGCGGATTTTTCCTTTTAGGTATGCGTAACCTCGAATACGAATACAGTTTCACAAACGGCGACGTGACGGTGGACAAAATCATCAACCGCCGTTCCCGCAAGCGCATGGTGTCCTTTGACTGCAAAGATGTGGAAGATATGGGCGTCTATGACGAAAAGGCCGCCCAAAAACTGGAAGGCCGCGCGTTTGATAAACGCTTTTCCTGCGGGGAAATTGATATGGGACAGGGGTGCTGGTACATGGATTGCCACAGCAAAAAGCACGGCCACGTGCTCCTGACGTTTTCCCCCAATGAGGACATTTTGGGGGCCATCAAGGCGGCGCTGCCGTATCTGGTGCGGCAGCAGGCGTTTCCCCGGCAGGTAGGATAACCGGGTAGGAAAAGAGGTCGAGGAGATTTATGAACCGCTATTTTGGAAAAATGCAAATGCAGCGCATGGAACGGGCCGCCGTCGGGCAGGGCAGCAGCATGGCCCGGCTGATGGAACTGGCGGGCAAAGCGGCGGTGGAGCATATTTTGCGCCGGGGCGATGTGGACGGGCGCAAATTCGCCATTTTGTGCGGCCGGGGCAATAACGGCGGCGACGGCTTTGTGGCCGCGCGGCTGCTCAGCCGCCGGGGCGCGAGGGTAGCTGTGATTTTGGCCGAAGGGTACCCGGGGACGGACCTCGCAAAAGACGCCTATGGCGCTATGGGCTCAGGTGTCAACGTAATCGACTGGCAAAACCAGCGGGACTTGTGCCGCCGGGCGGTGCAGGGGGCCGACTGGATTCTCGACTGCCTTTACGGCTTTAGCTTCCACGGGGACCTGCGGGAACCGGCTTTGTCGCTGATTGCCGTAGCCAATGCCGCCCCCGGACGGCGGCTGTCGCTGGATTTGCCCAGCGGCGTGGAATGCGACACCGGCCATGCTTCGCAGGGCAGTTTTCAGGCCCACGAAACCGTGGCGTTTTCCGCACCGAAAATCGGCCACGCGCTGTATCCCGGCGCCCGGTATGCGGGCCGCCTGACGGTGGAAGACGCGGGCATCCCCAAAAATGTGCTGGAAGAGTGCCCCTGCTCGCTTTTAGAACCGGAAGAAAGCGATATCCGCGCCCGGTTGCCCCGGCGGGATTCCCAGGCGAACAAAGGGGACTTTGGCAGGCTTTTGTGCCTGTGCGGCAGCCCCGGTATGGCGGGGGCCGCCATGATGTGCGGCCGGGCTGCGCTGCGCAGCGGCGCGGGGCTGGTGGAAATGGCCCTGCCCGATAGGCTGTACCCCATTGCCGCGGGGCAGCTGTGGGAAAGCGTCTTTACCCCGTACCCCATTCTGCCAAACGGCGACCCCGCCCCGGCGGCGTGGGATACCCTATGGAAGGCGCTGTCCCGCGCCAGCGCGGTGGTGGTGGGCTGCGGCCTCGGGCGCAGTGAGCAGAAAACGGCGCTGGTGCGCCAGATCGTGCGCGAATACCCCGGCCCCATGGTGATCGATGCCGACGGCCTGCGGGCGCTGGAAGGGGATTTGTCGGTGCTCCTTGCCCCCAAAGGGCCCCGGGTGCTGACCCCGCACCCCGGCGAAATGGGGGGCCTCATCGGGCAAACAGCGGCTCAGGTGCAGTCGGCCCGGCTGCAAACGGCCCGGGACTTTGCCGCCCAGTACCCCGATGTGGTGCTGGTGCTCAAAGGCGCGGGAACCCTGGTGGCCCATGGCAGTGACGCCGTGTGCCTGAACAAAACCGGTAACCCCGGGATGGCGAGAGGCGGCAGCGGCGATATGCTGGCCGGGATGATCGGCGCTTTGTTGGCCCAGGGGATGGACCCCCGGTGGGCGGCGGTGTGCGGCGTGTACCTGCACGGGCTGTGCGGAGACGTGACGGCCCGGGACCTGTCGCAAATGGCCATGTTGCCCACCGACATGATCGAGCGGCTGCCGGATGTGATGGCCGCCATGGAAAAAGGCGTTTCGCCCCTTCATTAAAAAATAGCGAAAACGGCGTGACCTTCGAAAAAAAGAAGGCCGCGCCGTTTTTTTGCGCCTTATTGGGACAAGGTAGAGAGGGAATAAAAAGTTCCTTTTCGGTCCATCAGCTGGGAAAACGTGCCCTGTTCTTCGATGTGGCCGTTTTTCATTACCACAATCCCGTCGCACCGGGATAAAAAGGACGCATCCAGTTGATGGGTAATAATCAGCCGGGTCACCCCTGACAGCGATAACAGCGCGTCGGTCACCTGGCGCGCCGTGGCGGCATCCAGGGCAGAGGTGCTCTCATCGGCCAGCAACACCTGCGACCGTTTGCATAAACTGCGGGCGATGGCAATGCGCTGTTTTTCGCCGCCGGATAGGGTAAGGCCGTTTTCGCCGCACAGGGCGTTTTCTCCCCGCTTATTGATGAGCGGTTCCAGCCCCGCCAGCCGGATGGCCCGGTCCACTTCGTCTCGAGGGAAATCCTGAAACAGGGTGATATTGTCGCGAATGGTGGCGTGAAACAGGAAAACGGACTGCT
>CAJKJS010000005.1 GCA_905200265.1 uncultured Oscillospiraceae bacterium | reverse complement strand
CACCCTTTCTTTTTAGAGAAAGGGTGGTTTTTCTTACGTTCGAAGTTGGTAAAATCCCCGCCCCTTTTTCTCCACCACGCCTTTTGCCTGAAGCGTTTTTAGTGCCCGCAAGAGTTGGCGGCTGCTGCAATGCAGCTGAAAACTGGTTTGCTCCACATTGCGGAGGGCTTGATTGGGGGCGTGCTGCAAAAAGGCCAGTACTTTTTCTTCCACCGTGGAAAAGGCCGACTCCGTGGTGGAAAAATCCATCAGTTTTTGCGACAGGGAACGAAGCAAAAAATGCAGAAACCGGGTGTCCTCTTCCAGTTTATCACGGCAGAGGGAGAGGGGCAGTGCCAGACAGGTGACAGGGGAGGTCACTTCCACCCGGTTGGGGGTGACCGGCTGCCCACAAAATTCCATATCGCCCAATACGGTGAACGGCCCGACCCGCTGAATGGGAGAATAGGAACCATCGGCCCGTAGGGTGTAGATACGGGCCTGGCCTTGCAAGATGATTTGGAGATAGTCGCCAGGATTGCGCAGCTGGTCGATACACTCGCCTTTTTCATACAAAAACAGTAAAAAAGGCAAATCGGGGGTATCAAACCACTGGGATATCGGGCAGCGCGCAAGAAAGCGGGACAGAATACGGGGATCGCGGGTGGATTTCATGCCATCACCTTCCGATAGAAAAACATCCTCTCTATTATGACATATGTCGGATACTTTTTCTAGGGAATCTTTTATACTGGCAACTGGAAAAAAGAAGAGAGGGAGAAAAGGCATGAAAACCGATTTATTCGAAAAAGCCTCGGTACCAAAGGCGTACTTTACCTTTGCCCTGCCGGTGGTGCTGAGCATGGTGGTATCGCTGGCGTACAACATGGTGGATACCTATTTTATTTCGCTGACCGGGGAAACAAACCTGATCGCCGGGGTGGCGCTGTGTGCGCCGGTGTTTACCCTGATGCTGGCTTTAGGTGACATTTTCGGGCTGGGGGGCAGTTCGCTGATTTCCCGGCTGCTGGGGCGCAAAGATGCGGAAAACGCCCGGAAAGTGAGCGCTTTTTGCTATTGTGTTTCGATTTTGTGCGGGGTAGCGGTGGCAGCCGTGATGCTCCTATTTACGGAACCGATTTTGCGTTTATTAGGGGCCGATAGTCATACGGTTTCCTATGCCCGGGACTATTACACGGGCCTTGTGTGGGGCGCTCCGGCCATTATCTTTTCGCTGGTGCCGTCCAATTTGCTGCGTACCGAAGGGCTTGCCAAAGAATCCATGGCCGGCAACATGATCGGTACGGTGGTGAATATCGTCCTTGATCCGCTGTTTATTTTTGGGCTGCATATGGGCGCTGCCGGGGCGGCGGTAGCCACGGTGATTGGCAATGTGTGCGCCGATGTTTTCTTTGTGTGGATTACCCACAAAAAAAGCCACCAGCTGTCGTTTTCGCCGAAGCTATGCCACGTTACGAAAAAGCAAATGGGGCAGATTATGGTCATCGGTATCCCGGCTTCCATCACCAATTTGATGCAGAGCGTGGGCGTGATGCTGATGAACCGGTACTTACTGCCCTATGGCAGCGACTGTATTGCGGCCATGGGGATTGTACTGAAAATCACCATGATTGCCATTTTGATTCTGGTGGGCTTTTCCTTTGGCGCCCAGCCGCTGTTTGGGTACCACTACGGGGCCGGGAATACCAGAAGGTTGTGGAAGATTTTGCGGTTTGCCTATGGGTTTGAAGGGGCACTGGCGCTGGGGCTGACGGTGGTGCTGGCGCTGCTGGCACCGCAGCTGACATCACTCTTCCTGAAAGATCAGGCGCTGGTAGGCATGGCGACAGAAATGCTGCAGTGGCAAGTGAGCAGCATGGTCTTTGTGGCTATCGGACTGGTGACAACGTGTTTATTCCAGTCCATGGGGAAAGCATTGGGCGCCTTTTTGCTGTCGATCAGCCGCCAGGGGGTATTGTTTGCCCTGGCTGTGGCGGTGGGCAGTGCCGTTGGGGGGTATACCGGTGTCATTGTCGCGCAGCCGGCGGCCGATGTACTGACGGCCTTGCTGGCCGTGGCGCTCGTCGTTACCGTAATCGCTTTGGAGAGAAAAAAGCTTGTCTTGGGAGAATAAACGTGATACGATAAAGAAAACCCCGCAAAAGGGGTGGATTTTTCGAAAGGAGCCTAAGATATATGAAGATGTATCGTGAAGACGCGTCGGTCGCAAACCGGGAGGTTTGCCACTGCTGACCGGTGACCACCTCCCGGAAGCTGGCGAAAGCACAACTTGCAGGAGGAATTTTCTTGAACCGTGAAAACAAACGAAAACAATACGAAAAAGGGTATTATAAAACCCATGCCTGCCACGACAGTTTTGTCTGCCGGGTATGTGGGCGGCCGGTGGTCCCTCAGGGGGCCGGCAGCGAACACCGCAATCACTGCCCCAACTGCCTTTCCAGCTTGCATGTGGATGAAGAACCGGGCGACCGGGCTTCGGATTGCGGCGGCGTGATGGAGCCGGTGGGAGTGTGGGTGCGCAAAGGCGGCGAATGGGCGCTGGTGCACCGGTGCCGCCGGTGCGGCAAGATCAGCTCGAACCGCGTAGCGGCCGATGATAACCCGTTAAAACTGATGTCGATTGCCGTCAAACCCCTGGCATCCCCGCCGTTCCCGCTGGAAAGGCTGGAAGAGATGGAGAAGCTGGGTGGATATAGCGACCTGGATTAAGACGTAAAAAAGAGGAAGAAAGCCTGAGCGCTTTCTTCCTCTTTTTGTCATCATGAAAAAAACGGAGAATTTCCCCCGAAGAGCTTTTATTTTGTTGAAAATCAAGTGGGAAATGTGAAAAACCTGTATATTCCCGGCGGGATTATACGTTTTGTTATGAGAGGAACATAAAATGCACCCCATCATCCTATACTGTCATAAGGACAAACTTAAAACAGCAGCGTTTCATCGGCTACGCGCCGGATCTTACTCCACATGGCCCAGCCCCATACCGGTGTGCGGGTGCAGTGAATGAGCTGATGGGTAGAGAGATCCACCACCACGGGCAATTCAAAGGCGCTGTAATGGTTTTCGGGCAGCTGGGCAGCGGCGGCGCAGGCGCCGGGAGTGGCGTGGGTTTGCACCATAATACTGTAAATCACCAGCCCACTGACAATGCCCCGGGGCAGCCCGTCGTGGCTGTTAAAGGTAAACTGCGTGCAGGCGTTGGAGTAGGCTTTGAGCATGTTGCCGTCGGCCTGGTCGTTTTGGGTGACGTAGAAATACTGTTTCATTTTGCTAAGGGCGGCCGAAATCCGGCTGGTATAAAACAGATAGGCATTCAGTTCCGGAATGTAGCGCGGGGGCTGTTGCAGGCGCTGCTCCAGTAGCTTTAAGTACTGCTGAAAAGCGGGGGTGAGGGCCGGTTGATTCGGCTGATTGGGCTGCACCGGCGCGGGAGGCGGTGTAGTGGGCGCCGGACCCGCCGCGGGCGATGTTCCTACAGGCGCACCGCAATACGGGCAAAAGCGGCCGGCGTTGGGTATATTTTTTCCGCACTGAGAACAGAACATAAAAACAACTCCTTTGAAACAAAATAGTCGTATAAAAAATTTCTTATCGTAGCGAAGAACCGGACAAAGCCCGCAGCTTTGAGACGGTTGCGGGGATTCCTTGGCACAGGCGGTCGATATCCGATTCCGTCGTTTGGTACCCCAGCGAAAGCCGTACGCTTTCGGCGGCTTCCTGTTCCGAAAGGCCAAGGGTTCGCAGAATAGGACTGGGCCGTCCGGCAGCCGCTTCACAGGCCGAACCGGTGCCGATGGTGATGCCCTGTAGGTCGAGCATAGAGGCTAAATCCGGCCCGCGCACCCCTTTAAAACGCAGGGACAGAAAACCGGGCACACGGGGTTCCTTGCCGCCATTTTCCGCCGCGCCGGGGATAGCGAGCAGGGTGTCCCGGAGTTTTTCGGTAAAGCGCGAAAGCCGGTCGTTTTCTTCCGCCTGGTGGGCAAGTGCCTCGGAAAGAGCGGCGGCCATACCGGCGGCGGCCGCTACGTTTTCGGTGCCGGGCCGCAGCCCCTGTTCCTGTCCGCCGCCATGAAAGACGGGGGCAAGGGGCACGCCCTGTTTCCGGTACAAAATACCGGCCCCCTGGGGGCCGCCAAATTTATGGGCGGAAAAAGAAAGCAGGGAAACGCCCAGTTCATCCGGGTGTAAAGGCAGACGCCCTGCCGCCTGCGTCGCATCGGTATGCAGAAAAATACCGGTTTTTTTACACAGATTAGCAATTGCGGAAAGGGGCTGCAGCGTGCCCAGTTCATGGCTGACGGTCATGACGGAACAGAGAAAGATGGTTTCTTTTAATAGGCTCTTGGCAGCGGCTATATCGACAGTTCCCTGCCGAGTAGCCGGTAACACCACCGGGTCAGGCCAGGTTTTGGCCGGGGCCCGCACGGCGCTGTGTTCCAGAGCACCGATCGCCAGACGCCGGTTTCCTGCGGCCGGGCGCATACCCAAAAGGGCCAGGTTGCAACTTTCCGTGGCGCCGGACGTAAAGAAAATGTCTCCCGGTTCCACCTGTAACAGGGACGCAATCGTGCGGCGGCTTTCTTCCAGCACACGGCGGGCGGCCCGCCCTTCCCGTCCCGGGTCAGACGGATTCCCCAAAACGGTATCAAAAACCGTTTCCATCCTCTGCTTCGCCGCTGGACGAAGGGGCGCCCCTGCTGCGTAATTTGCATAGACACGCTTTTCCATTTCCCCGCGTTCCCTTTCTTTATTAAAGTTTCTATTCTTATCATAGCGGCAGGATACACGCACTGTCAAGGGCTTTTCCCACGGTGACGCCGGGGAAGGAGGAGGGGCTTTGCCTTGACAGATAGCCCCCTGGCTGGTAGAATAATGATGAATATTTATGACCCGGAATTGTGAATCCCTGTCTATAGGGAAAGAACGGTATGAAGCAGGCCCGGAACCGATTGTATCCGGCCCCTTTTTCTTTTCGCTCCCTGGCCCGTTTATGGGTCCGGTTTTTCACATGAAAGGCGCCCGGCCGGCCGGAACGGAACATGGCTGACACCGGTTTCGGCGCTTTTCCCCATGGAGAGAATGAATGTTTCACAGTACGTATTTATGACAGCCGCCGGTGAAAATAGCGGCCCCCGTAACGGAACAAGGGGGTGGCCGCCTAAAAAAGGAGGACCGGCAGGCACACAGGAGGTAACTTTTTTGAGCAACGAGAAGAAAGATAAGAATCAAAAAGACACAGCGCGTCCCGTGGATGCGCCTTTGTACCAGAAATTGACGGTACCGAAAAAGAAGACGAACCAGAGCCCCCGCCGCCGCCAGGCTCCGCATTCCGCGGTGCCCATGGGCAAAGAAACCGATCAGATGATTACCCGTTCCGATGCGCCGGCAGAAAAACCGGCCCGCCGTACCCGGCAGAAAGCGGCTCCCGTCAAAGGCCGCCCGGATGCGAAAAAAGAAACGGCCCCCCGTTCGGCTTCCCGTGGCCGTACCCGCAAAAAGAATACGGAAACACCCAAAGTGCGGCTGTACTTTTTGGGTGGGCTCAACGAAATTGGCAAAAACTTTACGCTGGTCGAATGCGGCGACGATATGTTCATCATCGACTGCGGTATGGCGTTCCCGTCGGATGAACTATTGGGCGTCGACCTGGTGATTCCCGATTTTACCTTTGTGGAGCAGAATCGGGACCGCATTCGCGGCATTGTGCTGACTCACGGCCACGAAGACCACATCGGGTCCCTGCCGTATTTGCTGAAAAAAATCAATTTGCCGGTGTACGGCACCGCGCTGACCCTGGGACTGGTGGAAGGCAAACTGGAAGAACACGGCCTGAAAAACCGGGTGCACATGGAAGTGCGTTCCCCGGGGGATCACGTGAAATTTGGCTGCATGGATGTGGAATTTATCCATGTCAACCACTCGATTTCCGACGCCGTAGGGTTTGCCATTCATACCCCGGCGGGTGTGATTGTACACACCGGCGACTTTAAAATTGACTTTACCCCGGTACAGGGCGGTATGATCGACCTGGGCCGGTTTGCCGAACTGGGCAAAGAAGGGGTGTTGGCGCTTTTAGCCGATTCCACCAACGCGGAACGCCCCGGTTACACCAAAACCGAACAGAGCATTTTTGAAACGTTTGAACACTTTTTCAGCGTGGCGGAAAATGACCGGCTGATCATCGCCACGTTTGCTTCGAATATCAGCCGCGTGCAGCAGATTATCAACTGCGCGGTACGCCATGGCCGCAAAGTGGCCTTTTCCGGGCGCAGTATGCTCAATGTGATGGGCATCGCAGCCAAACTAGGGTATTTGTCCATTCCCGACGGCGTGCTCATCGATATTGATATGATCAACCGGTACCCCCGGGAACAGGTTGTCCTGGTAACCACCGGCAGCCAGGGCGAACCCATGAGCGCCCTGTCCCGTATGGCGTTTGCCGACCACCGCAAGGTGGAAGTGGGGCCTGGGGACACGATTATTATTTCGGCCCGGCCCATTCCCGGTAATGAAAAAACCGTGGGTACCGTGGTGGATGAACTGCTCAAGCGCGGGTGCCGCGTGGTGTATGAATCCATGTACGAAGTGCACGTATCGGGCCATGCCTGCCAGGAAGAACTGAAAATTATGCAGGCCATTGTCCGCCCGAAGTTCTTTATTCCCGTACACGGCGAGCAGAAGCATTTGCGCAAGCACGCCATGCTGGCCCATCAGATGGGACTTGCGGATGACCATATCTTTATCGGGGATGTGGGCAGCGCCGTGGAACTGAGTGAAGACGGGCTCAAACAGCTGCCCAATGTACCGGCCGGCCGGGTGATGGTCGACGGGCTGGGCGTGGGCGACGTAGGCAGCGTGGTGCTGCGCGACCGCCGTCATTTGGGCGAAGATGGCCTGATTGTGGTGGTGTGCACCATCGACCGCGAAAGCGGCCAGGTGGTATCGGGGCCCGATGTGGTTTCCCGCGGGTTTGTCTATGTGCGGGAAAGCGAAGAACTGATGGAAGAAGCCCGGCGCGTAGTGAATGCCATTTTGGAAAACTCCCATGGCGACTACCGCGACTGGAGCATGCTGAAAACCCGCATGAAAGATGGATTGTCGCGGCTGCTGTTTGAACGCACCCGCCGTTCCCCGATGATCCTGCCCATTATCATGGAAGTATAATGGAGAAAGAAGGAGCCGTTTGACCCCGTAAAGGAGCGTTTGCCTTGAATCGTCGCAAAGTATGGGTATCATCCCCTGTTTATCTGGTGCTTTCGGCCGCCATGCTGATTGCCGCCTTGTATAGTTTGCAATTTGATTTGGCTTTGTTCAGCGTGAACCTGTCGCTGTGCGTGATTTCGGTGGTGGTGGTTGTCATCAGCGAAATCCAGTTCCGCAGTCACGTCAGTTCGGCCATGAAAGCCGCCAAAAATGTGATAACCGCCAACGAGTACGAAGCCCTGGAAAGCTTTTCCATGCCGGTGACCGTGGCGGGAGAAGAGGGCGACCTGGTGTGGGCCAACCGCGCATTTTTAAAGTGCGTGAGCGGGCGCCGGGATGTATGGGGCGACAATGTGATGCGCTTTTTGTACCCCAAGACCCTGAGGCAGGTGTGCGAAGATAACGGCACATCGGTGCATTGCGGCGACCGGGAATTTACCGTGTATGCGGTGAAAACCAAACACGGGTATGTCCTGTACTTTGTGGACGACACGTATTATAAAGCCATTAACCGGGAATTTAACGACCGGCGGCCCTGCGTGTGTATTTTGGCGTTCGATAATAGAGAAGAGCTCAGCCACGATAATACGGGCATTGAGGACGCCCGGATTGCATCGGAAGTGGAAGCAGCCCTGCGCCGCTGGGCCGTGGATATGGGCGGCTTTTTAAAACGCATGAGCGGCGGCGACCGGTATGTCATGATGACCGACGAAGCCCATGTGGCGGCGGCCAAAGACAAACGGTTTGAAATTTTAGACGAAGTGCGCAAAATCCGGTCCAGCGAAAACCGCAGCGCCACCATTTCGGTGGGCATTGGGCGGGGGGCGCTTACCCTGGCGGAAAGCGAACACTGGGCCCGGCAGGCACTGGAAATGGCCCTGGGCCGCGGCGGCGACCAGGTGGCCGTGAAGCAGAAGAACGATACATATGAATTTTTCGGCGGTCTGTCGAAGGGCGTTGAAAAACGGGATAAGGTGCGCACCCGGGTTATTGCGGCCACACTGTCCGACCAGGTGCGGCAGAGCGATACCGTGTTTATTATGGGGCACCGGTTTGGCGATTTGGACTGTATGGGTGCGGCCGTGGGTATGTGGAGCACCGTGACCAAAGCGTGCGGATGCCAGGCCCATATTGTCATGCGCCGGGATCAGACCCTGGCAGGGCCCATTGTAGAAAAAGTGGAAAAAGCTTCGCCGGATAAACGGATTTTCCTGGAACCGGAAGAAGCCATTCCTATGATGACCGGGCGTTCCCTGCTGATTGTGGTGGATACCCATTCTCCTACGTTTGTGGAAAGCCCCGAACTGCTGCACGGCGCTTCCCGGGTGGTGGTGATCGACCATCACCGCATGATGGTGCGCCATATCGACAACGCCGTGGTGTTTTATCTGGAACCCTACGCGTCGTCGGCGTCGGAATTGGTGACGGAACTGAGCCAGTATATGGGCGGCGGTTCCTCCCTGTCGCAGACGGAAGCAGAAGCCCTGATGGCGGGCATTGTGTTGGATACGAAAAACTTTGTGCTGAAAACCGGGGTGCGTACGTTTGAAGCTTCGGCGTATTTGCGCCGGCGCGGCGCTGACACCGTGGAAGTCAAGCGCATGTTTGCCAGCAACATCGATTGCTATAAAGTGAAAACCAAACTGGTGGCCGACGCCCAGGTGTACAAAGAATGCGCCATTTCCACCTGCGGGGAAAATTTGCCCGATTTGCGGGTAACGGCGGCCCAGGCGGCGGACGATTTGTTGGCCATTCAGGGGGTATGTGCCTCCTTTGTGATTTTCCAGTCCGGACGGGAAGTAAACATTTCGGCCCGTTCCCTGGGAGATATCAATGTCCAGGTCATTATGGAAAAACTGGGTGGCGGCGGTCATATGACCATGGCGGCTGCCCAGCTGCGTGACGTGTCCCTGAGCCGTGCCAAATCCGAACTGATCCGGGTGCTGGATGAAAACCTGGAGCAGGCGGATGCAAGGCGCAAGGACTAATAGAAACCCTAAAAAAGGCGGCGGTTTGTGTTCTTTTGAATGCAAGCCGGGCCTAGAGAAAGGAAGAAGACACCATGAAAGTGATTTTGCTCAGTGATGTAAAAGGTACCGGGAAAAAAGGCGAACTGGTACAGGTGAACGACGGGTACGCCCGCAACTTCCTGTTCCCCAAGAAGCTGGCTAAAGAAGCCAACGCCCAGGCGCTCAACGAACTGAAGAACGCCCAGGAGGCCCAGGCCTTTAAAAAGAAGACGGAAGAAGAAGCAGCCCGCAAAACAGCGGCTTTGCTGGAAGGCAAAAACGTGAAACTGACGGCCAAAGCCGGTAAGGGAGACAAACTCTTTGGTTCCGTGACGGCCAAAGAAGTGGCCGAAGCGCTGCGCCAGCAGTACGGGGTCGAAGCCGACAAACGGAAGATCAGCCTGAATGGGGATATCAAATCCTTCGGTACGTTTGAAGGCGAAGTGAAACTCTACACCGGCATTACCGCCAAAATTTTCATCGTCGTATCGGAACAGGAATAAAACCGGCCATAAGGCTCGGTTCAGGGGGCCCTGGATGCGGGGCCCCCTCTATTTTCCGTTTGGAACCAAGGAGGAAAACGTATGGCCGATCGCTTTGACAATACAAGCCAGGCAGTACCGGGGCTTTCGCTGCCGTTTAGCAGTGAGGCGGAACAGTCGGTACTGGGGGCCGTGCTGCTGGATTCTTCCTGCCTGGACCGGGTGACGGAGATTCTGCCCCGCAGCGAGTTTTTTTACCAGGTGAGCAACCGCATGATTTATGAAGCCATGCTGATGCTGTTCACCGCAGGGAAGCCGGTGGATTTTGTCACCGTTTTAGAAGCGCTGAAAGAAAACCCCGATTTTGAAGAAGGGGAAGGCCGTGTCTATCTGATGCAGCTGGCGCAGTTTGTGCCGTCCATTGGCAACGTGGAAAGTTACGCCCGCATTGTGCGTGACCGGTATGACGTGCGCCAGCTTATGGTGACGGCCCGGGGCATTTTGGACGATTCGGCTTCCAATGCCGCCGATGCGGCTACCTTGCTGGATGCCGCCGAGCAGCGCATATTTGATATCCGCCGCGGCAAAAATATGCAGGGCCTGCAAAAACTCAATGAAGTCATCGTGGATACGTTTGCCCAGTTGGACAGGCTTTCCAGTGACGACCGGGACCTGTACCGGGGGATTCCCACGGGCATCGGCGAACTGGATAGTGCCATTACGGGGCTAAACCGGTCGGACCTGATCATTCTGGCGGCCCGTCCCGGTATGGGTAAAACGAGCTTTGCTTTAAACATCGCCCGGAACGTAGCGGTGAAACAGAAAAAGCGCGTAGTGTTCTTTTCGCTGGAAATGGGCCGGGAACAGCTGGCGTCCCGTCTGCTTTCCACCGAAGCTATGGTGGGCGGTGTCAAACTGCGTACCGGGGAACTGGATGACGCCGAATGGTCCCGCCTGGTGGAAGCCGGGGATATTCTGGGCAAGGCGGAAATTTACCTGGATGACAACCCGTCGATTTCCGTGGCGGAAATGAAATCCAAAGTGCGGCGGCTGAAAAACGTGGATCTGATTGTGATTGACTACTTGCAGCTGATGGGCAGTTCGGCAGAAAACCGTGTGCAGGAAATTTCCAATATCACACGTAACCTGAAGATCATGGCCAAAGAGCTGAATGTGCCGGTCATCACCCTGTCCCAGTTGGCCCGTGCCAGTGAAAAGCGTACGGAGCACCGGCCGGTGTTGTCGGACCTGCGTGATTCGGGCTCCATTGAACAGGACGCCGATATTGTGCTGTTTTTGTACCGCGAAGATTACTACAGCAACGAAAATACCGCCCCGTCGGAAGACACCAACCGCAACAGCGCCGAATGTATTATTGCCAAAAACCGTCACGGCGAAACGCGCATGGTGCCGCTGCACTGGCAGGGTGAATTTATGCGCTTTACGTCGAAGGAAGTGTTCCGCCATGAATAAACTGCGGGAGATGGCTGACCGGCTCATCGAAGAAGAAAAGCTGCTGCCCCCCACCGGCATGGTTATTGTTGGGCTGTCAGGCGGAGCGGATTCGGTGGCCCTTGCTCACTATTTACAGCAAAAAGTGGGGAAGGAGCGGCTTCTTTGCGTACACGTCAATCACGGACTGCGCGGGGAGGAAGCCGGGCGGGATGAAGCGTTTGTGCAGGCTTTCTGTCAAAAAGAGGGGCTTTCCCTGCGGGTTTTCCATGTGGATGTAAAAAGCGAAGCGAAAAAAAACGGCGAAGGGGAAGAAGCCTGCGGCCGGCGGATGCGGTACGCGTGTTTTACTTCCTGTATGACGGGGGAAAACGACCGCATTGCCGTGGCGCACACGCTGTCGGACCAGATGGAAACCATGCTGCTGCATATGGTGCGGGGGTGTTCCCCCGGCACCCTGTGTGGGATGCGTCCGAAAAGAGGGCGCATTATCCGGCCGCTTTTGCGGGTGGAACGTGGGGACATAGAAGCCTACTGCCGGGATGAGGGGCTGTCATACTGTACGGATTCGACGAATCTTTCCACCCTCTATGCCCGCAACCGGATTCGCTTACAGGTGATGCCGGTGCTGTGTGCCTTAAATCCCCGGGCCCCTGAGGCGTTTGACCGGCTGAGCCGTCAGCTGATCGCCCAGGATGAGTTACTCCGTCAGATGGCCGAGGAGGCCCTTAAAAAAGCCCGGGAGCCTTTTGGGTATGCGGTAGAAGCTTTGCAAACGCTGCCCGAAGCGCTGCTCCTACGCTGCCTTACCCGCATGCACGGGGAAAAAGACGCCGTTATGCCGGAAGAGCGCCATGTGCGCTGGGCCGCAGCGTGTGTGAAAGAAGGAAAAGGCAGCGTGCCGTTCCCCGGAGGCTGGTGTTTTTGCTGTGACGGGGGTGTGGCCCGGTTTTACCGGCCGCAAAAAACGGAGCCGTTTTCCGTATCCCTTACGGGGAACCGGTTTTTCCTGCCGGATGGGCGGTGTTTCCGGCTGACGGTCCATGAAAAAAAATTTCACAATTTGTTATTCAATAATGGGTTTGACTATGATACAATAGCAGAAGACCTGATTCTGCGCACACGGCAGCCCGGTGACCGCTTTTGTCCCGTGGGCAAAACGGAAAAACCGCTGCGGCAGTGGCTGGCGGAAAAAGGGATTCCCCGGGAGGAACGGGACCGCCTGGCGGTTTTGGTCTGCGGGACACAGATCGTCTGGGTACAGGGGCTGGGGCCCGCCCAGGCTTTTCGTATAACGGCTGCGACCCAAACGGCCGGTACAATAGAATGGGTGGCCCAAACATAACCGTGCGTATCCGTTTGGGACCGAAAATAACAGGAGGCGCTCATGAACAACTATAGCGACAATCAAATGATGGCAGATATCGAACGGATTATCATTTCCGAAGAAGAACTGCACGAGATGGTGGCCCGGGTAGGGGCCCAGATCAGCCGGGATTACAATGGGAAAAACCTGTTGATGGTCAGTGTGCTGAAGGGTTCTGTCATGTTCATGGCCGACCTGATGCGGGCGCTCACCATTCCGGCGCGGATTGACTTTATGG
Organism: uncultured Oscillospiraceae bacterium; assembly: GCA_905200265.1. Classification (GTDB taxonomy): domain Bacteria; phylum Bacillota; class Clostridia; order Oscillospirales; family Acutalibacteraceae; genus Heritagella. The sequence goes on along the minus strand of CAJKJS010000005.1, from coordinate 6,716 downwards.
CTGTGAGCAGCTACGGTTCCGGTACCAAATCCAGCGGCGTCGTGAAAATTGCCAAAGACCTGGATATCAACCTGGAAGGGTATGACCTGCTGATCGTGGAAGATATCCTCGACAGCGGAAAAACCCTGTTTTACTTACGCCAGATGCTGCTGTCGCGCCACCCGAAAAGCGTGAAAATCTGCACCCTTTTCGACAAGCCCGACCGCCGCGAAGCGCCGATTGCCGCCGATTATGTGGGCGGATTGGTCCCCAATGAATTTATTGTGGGCTATGGCCTGGATTACGATGAAAAATACCGCAATCTGCCGTTTGTCGGCGTATTAAAGCGCGAAGTTTACGAAAACTGACCCGGCGTGCCTGTTTGAAGACCGAAAAGGAGTGATCATACCTTTGGATAATAAAAAGCAACTGCGCAATATTCTGGTGTACCTGGGCATTCCCATTATGCTGTTTATCATTATTTTCATGATGATGAACGGAAACCGTGCGACGACCACGACGGTCCGGTATTCCGATATTCTCAGCTATTTTGATGAAGGAAAAGTCAGCGAGTACACCCTGGACTGGGGTACCGGCGACCTGCTGCTGACCCTCAATGACAGCGACAAGACGAAAGTTTCGTTCCGGGTGCCCAGCGTCACAAAATTTGACGCCGATACCCGCGAAGCCATTGCTGCTTATAATGCGGACGACAGCCATGCCGATATGGTGCAGGATATCCAGCCGGCGGCGGAAACCAACTGGTTTATGGCCTTCCTGCCGGAAATCCTCATGCTGGTCGTACTGATTGGCTTCTGGGTGTTCATCATGCGGCGCATGAGTTCGTCCATGGGCGATGCCGGCAAGCAGATGAGTTTTGGTAAAGCCAAAATTAAGAAAATCAGCGATGAAAAGCGCAAAACCACGTTTGCCGACGTGGCCGGCGCGGACGAAGAAAAAGAAGAATTAAAGGAAATTGTGGAGTTCCTCAAGAATCCCCGCAAGTATAACGAACTGGGGGCGCGTATCCCGAAAGGCGTACTGCTGGTGGGCCCTCCCGGTACCGGTAAAACCCTGCTGGCCCGGGCGGTAGCCGGGGAAGCGGGTGTGCCGTTCTTCTCGATTTCCGGTTCGGACTTTGTGGAAATGTTCGTGGGCGTGGGTGCTTCCCGTGTGCGCGATTTGTTTGACCAGGCGAAAAAGAACAGCCCCTGCATCATCTTCATCGACGAAATTGATGCCGTGGGCCGTCAGAGAGGCGCCGGGTTGGGCGGCGGCCATGACGAACGGGAACAGACCCTGAACCAGCTGCTGGTGGAAATGGACGGCTTTGGCGCCAACGAAGGCGTGATTATGATTGCCGCTACCAACCGCCCCGACGTTTTGGACCCGGCACTATTGCGTCCCGGCCGTTTTGACCGTCAGGTGACGGTAGGCCGTCCGGATATTAAAGGCCGTGAAGAAATTTTGAAAGTGCATGCAAAGGGGAAACCTTTGGCGCCCGACGTGCAGCTTTCGACCATTGCGAAATCCACCGCCGGGTTTACCGGGGCGGATCTGGAAAACCTGCTTAACGAAGCGGCCCTATTAGCTGCTCGCAAGAACCTGCATGCCATTACCATGCAGGAAATTGAAGAAGCCACCATTAAAGTGGTGGTGGGCACCGAAAAGAAGAGCCACGTGATGACCGACAAGGAAAAGACCCTGACGGCGTATCACGAAGCGGGCCATGCGGTGGTCACGTATTACCTGCCCACCCAGGACCCGGTACACGAAATCTCCATCATCCCCCGCGGTATGGCGGGCGGTTACACCATGCAGCTGCCCAGTGAAGACCGGTCGTATAAATCCTGCCGCGAAATGCAGGAAGACCTGGTGGTACTGCTTGGCGGCCGTGTAGCCGAAGCCCTGGCTCTGGACGATATCTCTACCGGCGCCAGCAACGACATTGAACGGGCCACGAAGATCGCCCGGGCGATGGTGACCAAATACGGCATGAGCCGGAAGATGGGCACCGTGACCTATGGCAGCGACGACAGCGAACCGTTCCTGGGCCGCGATATGGGCCATTTGCGCAATTATTCCGAAGAAACGGCGGCGCAGATCGATAGCGAAATCAAACGTATGGTGGATGAAGCCTACCAGCGTACCGAGCAGCTGCTCAAAGAACACATGGATAAGCTGCACCGGGTGGCGCAGTATCTGTTCCTGGAAGAAAAGATGAGCGGCGAAAAATTTGCCGACATTATGGTACGCGAAAGCTTGCCGAAAGCCTCGGAAGAAAACGGGGAAGAACCCGCCGCGGCTGAGGAAAACAAAGCGGACGAATAACGCCCTTTATGACCTTTTGACACACAAAAGGGAATGCTTTTTTGTAAGGCATTCCCTTTTCGTGCGTTTTTCCGCATGGTACATAAAGAGAGAAGAGGAGGAACTTCCTGGATGGCAAAAAAGCCTGTTTACAATAACGAAAGCATCACGTCCCTCAAGGGCGCCGACCGTGTGCGCCGTCGCCCCGCCGTCATCTTCGGTTCCGACGGCCTGGAGGGCTGTGAACACTCGATTTTTGAAATTGTATCGAACTCCATCGATGAAGCGCGGGAAGGGTACGGGAAAAAAATCGTCGTAACGAGGTATAACGATGATTCCGTGGAAGTGGAAGACTTTGGCCGGGGCATTCCGGTGGATTATAACAATGCCGAAAACCGCTATAACTGGGAACTGGTGTTTTGCGAAATGTACGCCGGCGGTAAATATAAAAACGATGAAGACGGCAGTTACGAATATTCCCTGGGCCTAAATGGCCTGGGGCTGTGCGCCACCCAGTATGCGTCGCTGTATATGGATGCGGAAGTCTATTCTGCCGGGGCCCATTACACCCTGCATTTTGAAAAGGGCGAAAACGTGGGCGGGCTGCACAAGGAACCCTATACCGGTAAAAAGACCGGCACCCGCATTCGCTGGAAGCCGGATTTGGATGTATTTACCGATATTCATGTGCCCGAAACGTATTACCTCGATATGCTGCGGCGGCAGGCTGTGGTCAACGATGGGGTGACGTTCCTGTTCCGCAGTGAAAAGGAGACGGGCGGTTTTACCGAAACCCAGTTTTATTACGACAACGGCATTCGCGACCACGCCCTGGAACTGGCCGGGGAAAACCCGCTTTCTACCGTGCAGTTTTGGCAGACGGAAAAGAAAGTGCGGGACCGGGACGACAAACCGGAGTATAAATGCCGCATTGGGGTGGCCGTGCTGTTTTCCAACCGCACCCACGCGACGGAATACTACCATAACTCCAGTTTCCTCGAACACGGCGGCGCGCCGGATAAAGCCGTGCGCTCGGCGTTTGTGTCCCAGATTGACGCGTATTTAAAGCAAAACGGGAAATATAACAAGAACGAAAGCAAAATCACCTTTGCCGATGTGGAAGATTGTCTGGTGATTGTGATTTCGTCGTTTTCCAACCGCACGTCCTACGAAAACCAGACGAAAAAAGCCATTACGAATAAAGGCATCCAGGAAGCCATGACCGAGATGCTGCGGCACAATCTGGAAATCTATTTCATCGAAAACCCGCTGGAAGCGGAAAAGATTGCCGGGCAGGTGCTGATTAACAAGCGCAGCCGGGAAGACGCGGAGAAAACGCGGATGAATCTGAAAAAGAAGCTTTCGAGCAATATGGATATCACCTCCCGGGTGGCCAAATTTGTGGACTGCCGCAGCCGGGATACCGCCCGGCGGGAACTGTTCATCGTGGAAGGCGACTCGGCTTTGGGTGCTTGTAAACAGGCACGGGACCCGGATTTTCAGGCCATTATGCCCATTCGGGGGAAAATCCTCAACTGTTTAAAAGCGGACTTGGACCGGATTTTCAAAAGCGACATCATTGTGGACCTGATGAAAGTGCTGGGGTGCGGGGTACAGGTGCGCTCCAAAGCGAATAAGGATTTGTCGTCCTTTGACCTGTCGGCCCTGCGGTGGAATAAAGTCATTCTCTGCACCGATGCCGACGTGGACGGATTCCAGATTCGTACCCTGCTGCTGACGATGCTGTACCGGCTGACGCCGGATTTGATTGAAAACGGTAAGGTGTTTATTGCCGAATCGCCCCTTTACGAAATTACCAGCGGCAGCGACACCTATTTTGCGTATACCGAGGCAGAAAAGGAAGAATACCTGCACAAACTGGAAAACCGCCGGTTTACGGTGCAGCGCTCCAAGGGGCTGGGCGAAAACGAACCCGATATGATGAGTTTAACCACCATGAACCCCGAAACAAGGCGTCTGATTAAAGTGATGCCCGACGATGTCACCCGTACGGCCGCGATGTTCGATTTGCTGCTGGGGGATGATCTGTCCGGCCGAAAGGAATATATCGCCGAAAACGGATACCGGTACGCCGACGAACTGGATGTGTCCTAAAAGCGCCGCGCTTTTTTGACAAGGTTTCGGAAAGAAAGGGGAAAACACAATGGCAAAACGAAAAAAAGAAAGCCCCCGGGCGGCGGTAAAATCCCAGACTCATGGGTATATCCATGGGGCCGGTACGGTGCGGGAAGAACCCATCGTGCAAACACTGGAAAAAAACTACATGCCCTATGCGATGAGCGTGATTTTGTCCCGGGCCATTCCGGAAATTGACGGCTTTAAACCCAGCCACCGCAAATTGCTGTATACCATGTACAAAATGGGGCTGCTGGGTAATAAGCGGGTCAAAAGCGCCAACATCGTAGGGGAAACCATGAAACTGAACCCCCACGGCGACCAGGCGATTTATGATACTATGGTGCGCCTGTCGCGGGGATATGAAGCGCTGCTGCACCCGTACGTCGATAGCAAGGGGAACTTTGGTAAAGCGTATTCGAGGGATATGGCGTGGGCCGCTTCCCGGTATACCGAAGCGAAACTCGATGACATCTGCCGGGAACTGTTCGGGGATATCGACAAAGACACGGTGGACTTTGTGGATAACTACGATAACACCATGAAGGAACCGACGCTGTTACCCGCCAGTTTCCCGTCGGTGCTGGTCAACGCCAACACCGGTATCGCCGTGGGGATGGCCAGCTCCATTTGTCCGTTTAACCTGCGGGAAATCTGCGAAACGGCGATCGCCCGCATGCGGGACGAAAACCACGACCTGCTTTCCACCCTGCCTGCGCCGGATTTCCCCGGCGGCGGCCAGATCATCTTTGACCGGGCCGAAATGGAAAAGGTGTACGCTACCGGCCGCGGGGGGATTCCCGTGCGGGCCGTGTATACGCTGGACGAAAAGCAGAACTGTGTGGATATTACCCAGATTCCGCCCACCACGACGTCGGAAGCCATCATTGAAAAGGTCATTGACCTTGTCAAACAGGGCAAATGCCGGGAAGTAGCGGATATCCGCGACGAAACCGGGTTGCAGGGGCTGAAAATCACCATTGATTTAAAGCGCGGGGCCGACGGCCACAAGCTGATGCAGAAGCTCTATAAAATGACACCGCTGCAGGATAGCTTTTCCTGTAACTTCAATGTACTCATCGGCGGTATGCCGAGAGTGCTGGGGGTAGGGGCCCTGCTGGATGAATGGACGGCCTTTAGGGAAGAATGTGTGCGCCGCCGCACGGCGTTTGAACGGGACGGCAAACAGAAAAAGCTCCATTTACTCAAAGGCTTGCAGGCCATTTTGCTGGATATCGACAAGGCCGTGCGCATTGTGCGGGAAACGGAAGAAGAAGCCGAAGTGGTGCCCAATTTGATGATCGGCTTTGGCATCGACCAGGTGCAGGCCGAATTTGTGGCGGAAATCCGCCTGCGGCAGCTCAACCGGGAATATATCCTCAAACGCACTCAGGAAGTGGACCAGCTGCAAAAGGATATTGCTGATTTGTCGGCGATCCTCGCTTCCAAAGCCCGGGTGCGTCAGGTCATCATCAAGGAACTGACCCAGGTGGCCGCAAAGTACGGCAAACCCCGGCGCAGCACCATTGTATACAAAAACGAACTGACGGAATACGAACCGGAAAACGATGTGCCCGATTACCCGGTGCACCTGTTCTTTACCCGGGAAGGGTATTTCAAAAAGATTACGCCCCAGTCGCTGCGCATGAGCAACGACCAGAAATTGAAGGAAAACGACGCCATCATCCAGCAGGTGGACAGCACCAACAATACGGAACTGCTGTTCTTTACCGATCGGTGCCAGGTGTACAAAACCCGCTGCAGTGAATTTGCCGACAGCAAAGCCAGCGTGTTGGGAGATTATGTAGCGGCCCGGCTGGGTATGGACGAAGGGGAAAGCCCCGTGTATATGGCGGTGGTGCCGTCGTATACCGGTTCCATGGTATTTGCGTTTGAAAACGGCAAAGTGGCTCGGGTGGATATGGCATCCTATGAAACCAAGCAAAACCGCAAAAAGCTCATCGGCGCGTACAGCGACAAAGCGCCGCTGACTGCCATGCTGTATGTCCCCGAGGAAGTCGAACTGCTGTTTACGTCGTCAGTCGGGCGCATGCTGCTGGTACAAAGCGCCGCCATTCCGCAAAAGGCCACCCGTTCCACCCAGGGGGTGGCGGTGATGAACCTGAAACGCGGACAGCGGGTGGTATCCATGCGCATAGCCGTTCCCGGCGAGCTGAAAAAGCCCGAACGGTACCGCAAGAGCATCCCGGCTCTGGGTGCAACACCGGCCCCGGAGGATATGGAAGGCGAACAGTTAAAACTGTAAAAAGCAAAAGAGGCATCCTTTTTAT
>CAJKJS010000004.1 GCA_905200265.1 uncultured Oscillospiraceae bacterium | reverse complement strand
TCGCTTAAGCTTTTTTGAACCACGCGACTATCGCGTGGTTTTCGTTATACAAAAAAAGCAGACCCTTTTTCAGGGTCTGCTCTGAAGTTTTTCACGTTACCGGCGGGTAACCGTTACCGTTTGAATAACCGATGTTACCAGGGCTGCTGCATCCAACCAGAACAGTACCGGTGCATAGGCAAAACCGGCCATCATGTACACGCCGGTCATCCCTAACCATATACCAACACCTATGGTACAAATAGCGGCACCTATGATCATACCCAGTCCGTCTGCGGGGAACTTCGGCCGGTTCCCGGCCCACATCAGTGCCGCACATACGGCCAGCAGCAAGGGCAAAATGAGAAATCCTACCAGGAACCGCAGCGTATCACTGTAGGTCTGCATAGCATTTTCCTGGGCCCACTGCCAAGCGTAACTGCCCCCAACGCCTACAACCTGCAAAAGCACTAATCCTGTTAAAAATCGTTTCATAGTTTTCTCCCCTTTCCGACTGGCGGGCTCTTTTCTCCTTTTTGATATGGGAAAGCTGAAAGTGCCCATGAATATGTCAATCCATAACCCTTTCATATAGGGTTTATAAATACAATAGCATATTTTTGCATTTTGTTCTATTTGTGATTCTGCTGATTTTTCCCGTTATTCTTTGTATGTTCTTTTCATTTTGTGCATGAGTGTGACAAAGAACTATTCGGTACGATTAAAAAAGCGCCTTCTCAAAATGAGAAGGCGCTTTCCTGTCTTATCACAAGACCGGTTTCTTATTCATTATTTTCGCGGCGGCGGAAGTTCCCACGGGAACGGTCATCGCGGCGCCCATGGGGCCGGTCTTCCCGGCGGCGGGGCGTATCGCTGATGGTGTTTTCGGGCACCAGACCATCCAGGTCAATCAGAGCATCGCGGCGGCTCAGATTCAGGCGGCCCTTGTCGTCGATTTCCAGCACTTTCACTTTGACCGTGTCGCCTACGTTGACCACGTCGGTCACCTTGTCCACACGCTTGACGTCCAGGCGCGAAATGTGAACCAGCCCTTCTTTACCGGGAGCGATTTCCACGAAGGCACCGAAGTCCATCAGGCGGGTCACACGGCCGGTGTAATACGTACCGGGTTCCGGATCATTCACAATGGTATCGATAATCGTCATGGCGCGCTGGCACTTTTCCTGATCGATGCCAGACACAAACACATGTCCGTCTTCTTCCACATCGACCTTTACTTCGCATTCAGCGCAGATCTTCTGGATGACCTTACCACCGGAGCCGATCACTTCGCGGATCTTTTCTACCGGAATCACCGTAGAAAGCATCTTGGGGGCATATTTGGACAGCTGTGCGCGGGGCTCCGGAATAGCCTTGAGCAGCACTTCGTCGATAATATAATCGCGGGCCACATGGGTCTTGTGCAGGGCTTCCTTAATGATTTCAGGAGTCAGGCCGGAAATCTTCAGGTCCATCTGGATGGCCGTAATACCCTTGTGCGTACCAGCCACCTTAAAGTCCATATCGCCGAAGAAGTCTTCTACACCCTGGATGTCCACCATAGTCATCCAGCGGTCGCCCTCGGTGATCAAGCCACAGGAAATACCCGCCACAGGCGCTTTAATCGGTACACCTGCATCCATCAGGGACAGCGTGCTGCCACACACGGAACCCTGGGACGTGGAACCGTTGGAAGACAACACTTCCGATACCAAACGCAGCGCATAGGGGAATTCTTCCACACTGGGGATAACGGGCAGCAGGGCACGTTCCGCCAGAGCACCATGACCAATTTCACGACGGCCAGGGCCACGGCTGGGTTTGGTTTCGCCCACGGAGTAAGAGGGGAAGTTATAATGATGGATATACCGTTTTTCGGTTTCGCCGTCAATGCCATCCAGCATCTGGGAGTCGCTTACCGGGCCCAGGGTGGTCACCGTGAGCACCTGGGTCTGGCCGCGGGTGAACATACCGGAACCGTGTACGCGGGGCAGCAGGCCCACTTCGGCCGCCAACGGACGGATTTCGTCCATTTTCCGGCCGTCTACACGCTTCTGTTCATCCAGCAGCCAGCGGCGCACGACAAATTTCTGGGTTTTGTACATGCATTCGTCAATCTTGGCTTCTTCACCAGGATACAGCGGATCAAAGTGTTCGTGCACTTTTTCATAAATGGGCTTGAGCCGTTCGTCGCGCACGGTCTTGTCGTCGGTATCCATCGCCACTTTCACATCTTCCACTGCGAAGGCCTTCACAGCTTCGAACATGTCGGCATCGGGTTCATTGCTCGGATAGGAGAATTTTTCTTTCCCGATTTCCTTCTGGATATTCTTAATGAATTCAATGATATGCTGGTTGCAGGCATGGCCGGCCATAATGCCGTCGAACATGTCTTCATCGCTGACTTCGTTAGCGCCAGCTTCGATCATAGCCACACGGCTGTCGGTGGAAGCCACCGTTACGGACATCTGGCTCTTTTTGCGCTGTTCTTCGGTGGGGTTCATGACAAATTCACCGTCAACCAGACCCACGGAAACACCGCTGATGGGGCCATTCCACGGAATGTCAGAAATCGACAGAGCCACCGACGTACCGATCATGGCGGTGATTTCCGGCGAGCAGTCGGGGTCCACGCTCATCACGGTGCACACGATAGACACATCGTTGCGCATATCCTTGGGGAACAGCGGACGAATCGGGCGGTCGATTACACGGCACACCAGAATCGCCTTGTCGGTGGGACGGCCTTCCCGCTTGAGGAAGGAACCGGGGATGCGGCCTACCGAATACAGTTTTTCTTCAAAATCCACCGACAGGGGGAAGAAATCTACCCCGTCACGAGGTTTGGCGGAAGCGGTCGCGGCTACATGTACCACCGTTTCGCCGTAGCGAATCAGGCATTCGCCGTTGGCCAGCTGGCCCATTTTACCCGTTTCGACAATCAGCGGGCGTCCGGCCAGCTCGGTTTCAAACACACGAAATTTTTCAAACATGTTTTTTCCTCCGTTTTGTATGGTCGTTGTGTTCTTCCACATCGCCGTATGCCAGCAAAAGCGTCGTGTGTTTTAGCAATGAAACCAGCGGGCATCGCTCCCCAAAACTGCCCGTTCGTTTTACTGCTAAAAACACCGCACCCTCTGTCCAACATCGTGCGAATGTGGGAAAGGCAGGCAACAAAAAACTGAAGCCTGCCCCTAATTCCCTGAAATTCTTACTTACGAAGACCCAATCTGGCAATCACAGCACGATACCGTTCGATATCCGTCTTCTGCAGATAAGCCAACAGGTTCTTTCTCTTGCCAACCATCTTCAGCAGGCCGCGACGGGAGTGGTGGTCCTTCTGGTGCGTACGCAGGTGTTCAGTCAAGTCGCTGATGCGCTTGGTCAGAACAGCTACCTGTACTTCGGGAGAACCGGTGTCGCCTTCGTGTACGGCATACTCTTTGATAATGGCATTCTTTTCTTCTTTCAGCATGGTTTGATTCCACCTTTTCTAAAAATTTGCCCACGCTCGCAGAAAGGGGCTGGTGAAGGCCTTTCGGTACGAAAGAAACCCCCAATCCGGGAACGGGGTAAGAGCTTTACGTATTATACCACAAGCCCCCCCGGTTGTAAACAGAAAGGCTACCAAAAAAGCCGCATTTCCCGCGGCTTTTTCCGGTTTTTTCGCTGCCGGAGTCAAGAGATCCGCTGCCTTATCTCCGCTGTTCGGTAATACGGCGGGCCTCTTCTGCATTTTTGCGTATTTCGTGCTGCATAGCAGACAAGGATGCAAACCGCCGCTCCGGGCGCAAGAAGTCATACAGTTCCACCGGAATGCTTTGGCCGTAGAGATCTCCCTCATAATCGAGAATCCATGTTTCGCTGAGCACATGGTCGCTGCCTACCGTAGGCTTTACACCAATATTCGTTACCCCGGCATACCGGCGCCCGTCTATCGTTACGATAGACGCATACACGCCAAACGGCGGCTGGATAAAGTCTTTTGGCAGCGCCTGGTTCATCGTAGGAATGCCCAGCGTGCGGCCCAACTGCCGTCCGTGTTCCACAGGGAAACAGAAACCAAAGGGCCGTCCCAATAGGTTTTCGGCTTCCCGCATGTTCCCCTGCTGCACCAGTGCGCGAATCCGTGTGGAACTGACCGGTTGCTCCCCTTCCTGCACGGCAGAAGCTACCCGCAGGTCAATTTGCCTATCCGCACACAAGGTTGCCAGCAAGGTGGTATCACCCCGGCCTTTTTCTCCAAAATGAAAATTAAACCCGCAACTAATGGTTTTTGCCTGCAAATCGTGGGTTAATTTATCAAAAAAACGTTCCGGCGGCATGTGGCAAATCTGAGAAAAAGGCAAAAGGTATAGTACCTGTACCCCCATTTTTTCCAACTCATGGGCTTTTTCTTCATTCGTCATTAAAAGCGGCACCGAACGGCCTCCCAGAACGGCCGAAGGGTTTTCATCAAACGTAACTACGGCCGGTACTTGTCCGGAACAATGCAGCACTTGTCCGATAACAGCCTGGTGCCCCCGGTGCAGCCCATCAAAGCTGCCCAGGGCCACCGCTAAAGGGCCTCCTGCGGGTTCCCAATCCCGATAAATGCGCATGTATGCGCCTCCTTTTCTCCCTATCCCGGCTTTACTCCCCGGGGAAAAGCCGCAAAACAGCCAAAATCCCTTCCTTGGCTTGAACGATACCCAACCCCAAAAAGCGCTGATCCGGGCCATACACACGGCAGCGGGAGGCATCTTCTTTGGGGCATCCCGGTACCCGGGTAGTAAACAAAGCTCCGCCGTTTTGGAACCGTACGCTTTGTGCCGGTGACACCTTCACCGCACAAAGTCCCTCAAACAAAGATTCTACCGGACGGATTATCTGCTGCACCGTACCCTCTTCAGCCCGGGTGCGCATGGTTTCTACGGTAACCGCCTGTTCCAGCGTAAACCCGCAAGCCGCCACCCGACGCAGGGCCGTCATATGCCCCACACTACCGCAGGCGGCCGCCAGGTCTTCAATCAATACTCGCACATACGTCCCTTTACTGCAACGCATACGCAGTCTGCCCGTTTGCTCTTCTTCCGAAAAGGTAAGCAGCTCCAGTTCCTCCACCCGCACCGGACGGGGGGCGCGTTCCACTTCCACCCCTTTGCGGGCCAGCTGATACAGCCGCTGGCCGTTAACGGAAACCGCCGAATACATAGGTGGAATTTGCAGAATATCCCCTCGAAACGCCGGCAGCGCTTTTTCGAGTTCCTCTTTGGTCACTTTTTTCTCGGAATGTGCCACCGGGATACCGGTTCGGTCGCCGGTATCCATCTTCACACCAAAGGAAAAAGCCGCTTCGTATTCCTTTTCGGTATCTTCCAAAAACGGAATGGCTTTGGTTCCGCTGCCCAGCAAAATAGGCAGCACGCCTGTCGCCATGGGGTCCAGGGTCCCCGTATGCCCGGCCTTGCGTTCCCCACACAACCGGCGCATCAAGGCCACCGCATCAAACGAAGTAAATCCTTCGGGTTTATCGAGTACCAGCACGCCGTTCATGGGCATGCCTCCAAGGTTTCTTGTACGGCCTGCACCATCTCTTTGCGAGCAAGGGCAGCCGCTTCTTCTCCGCTGTTTGCATGGAAGGCACAACCGGCCGCCGCTTTGTGTCCGCCGCCGCCAAAACGGCCGCATAAAACGGCCGCATCTAACGGGTTATTGGTACGCAGCGACACTTTCGCTGTCCCATCAGGTTTTTCCTTCACACACACCCCCGCCAAAACGCCTTCAATCTGTCTGGGAAGAGCCGGCAAGCCGTCCAGGTCATCTTCGGTGGCACCGGTTTCCCGCATATCCTTCTGCAAAATGGTCATGACAGCGCAACGTCCTTCGCAGAAAAATTCCATGGAATCCAGAGCCCGCCGTTCGATCTCCAGCCGTGCCCGGGTTTTAGTTTCAAACATCTGACGATTAATGTCGGCCGCCGGAGCTCCCTGTTCCATCAGACGGGCCGCGATTTCATGGGTACGGGGAGTCACATTGCCGTACCGGAAACACCCGGTATCTGTAGTAATTCCGGTAAACAGGCACCCGGCGATATCGGGAGTCATCGTCACATCCATCGCCAGCAGCACCTGATAGATTATTTCACAGGCCGCGGCTGCCCGGCTATCCAGCAGCGTATGGATAGCGTACCCCGTATTGGTCCCGTGATGATCGATACACAGATCGACTTTATCGGCCCATATAGCGGTCTTTTTTCCAAAAAGCTGGGTATCGGCAATATCTACCGCACAGATAAAATCCGGTTCGCCTTCCGAAAAAGAGATCCCTTCAAACAGGTACGCAAATTTTTCCGGTACCGGATCGCTACAGGCAAACGAAATTTTCTTTCCTTTTTGCGCAAGACCCCGCAACAGGGCCGATGCACACCCCAGGGTATCGCCATCGGGGGAAGCGTGGCTAATAACCCGTACATGCCCGGCTTGCAAAAGCTGCTGGGCCGCCCTTTTTTCATCAATATTCATGCATTTTCCTCTTCTTCGCTCGCCACAGCGGGCCGTTCGTCATGCAAATCGTGCAGCATCTTCGAAATATGCGCCCCGTATTCAATGGAATCGGTGGCTTTAAAAATCAACTGAGGCACATGACGCAGGGACAAACGGTGCCCCAATTCCCGGCGAATAAACCCGGCGGCATTTTTCAGCCCCGTCACGGCCTGTTTACAAGCGTCCATCCCCTCCATTGCACTGACATAGACGGTGCAATACGACAGATCGTTGGTTACATCCACCCGTACAATGCTAATCATACCCTGAATCCGGGGATCTTTCAGTTCCCGAAAAATGGCAGTCAGTTCACGTTTAATATCTTCCGTGGTTCGTCCCATTCGGTATCCGGCCATAGTAATGCCTCCTTACATTTGTTTCTTTTTGCAAAGGGGCCGCTCCCTGCCATCAGGGGCGGCCCGCTTGTGCCAACCGGAAAACTGTTTGGCTCTTTTTCTAAAGGGCTCAGTCTTCGCGGTATTCTTCCATCATATAGGCTTCCAAACGGTCGCCTTCCTTAATATCGCTGAAACGCTCCAGACAGATGCCGCAATCGTAGCCTTCCGCTACTTCCTTCACGTCATCCTTAAACCGGCGCAGCGATGCCACTTTGTCATCGGCCACAATAATCCCGTCACGTACCACACGCACCTGGGCGTTGCGGGTAATCTTGCCGCTGGTAATGTGCGAACCGATAACCGTACCCACACTGCTGATATGGTATACTTCCCGGCATTCGGCGCGGCCCAGTTCCACTTCGCGGAATTTGGGTGCCAACATACCCTTCATAGCGGACTGAATTTCTTCAATGCAGTCATAGATAATCCGGTACAAGCGCATATCCACGCCGTCGCGCTTGGCGTTTTCTTCGGCCACCGGGTCGGGGCGTACGTTAAAGCCTACCACAATGGCATTACTGGCGTTGGCAAGCATGATATCGCTTTCGCTGATGGCACCGACTGCCCCATGGATGACGTGCACCCGCACTTCCTGGTTGCTGAGTTTTTCCAGAGACTGACGCACCGCCTCCACAGAACCCTGCACGTCAGCTTTCACGATCACTTTCAGTTCCTTCATTTCGCCCTGCTGCATCTGATCAAACAGATTATCCAGCGTGACTTTCGTCTGTGCATTGAAAGCGGCTTCTTTCTGTTCGGTGATCCGCTGTTCCACCAGTTCACGGGCCAAACGTTCATCCGATACGGCGTTGAGCGTATCGCCGCCCACGGGTACGTCATTCAGGCCGGTGATTTCCACCGGGATCGACGGCCCGGCCGTTTTTACTTTCCGGCCGCGGTCATCCGTCATGGCACGCACACGGCCTACCGTGGTACCGGCCACAATAATATCACCCGTATGCAAGGTACCATTCTGCACCAGTACTGTTGCAATGGGGCCACGGCCTTTATCCAACCGTGCTTCAATAACCGTTCCGCGAGCCGCACGGTCCGGGTTTGCTTTGAGTTCTTTCATATCGGCCACCAGCAGGATCATTTCCAGCAGGTCGTCAATCCCCATATGGCTCAGAGCCGAAACCGGGATACAAGGCGTATCGCCGCCCCATTCTTCCGGCACCAGTTCATATTCCGTGAGCTGTTGCTTGACAATGTCCGGGTTAGCGCTGGGTTTATCCATCTTGTTAATGGCTACGATAATCGAAACACCGGCGGCTTTCGCGTGGTTAATGGCTTCGACCGTCTGGGGCATGATGCCGTCATCAGCAGCGACTACCAGAACAGCGATATCCGTAACCTGGGCGCCACGGGCACGCATGGTGGTAAAAGCGGCATGACCGGGGGTATCCAGGAACGTGATGTTCCGGTCGCCTACCTTCACCCGCGAAGCACCGATATGCTGGGTGATGCCGCCGGCTTCACCGGTCGTTACGTGGGTGTGACGAATGGCGTCGAGCAAACTGGTTTTACCGTGGTCAACGTGGCCCATAACCACCACAACAGGGTCACGGGGCTGCAAGTTGGCATCGTCGTCTTCGCTGTCGTCAATGATGCGTTCTTCAATGGTAACCACCACTTCTTTTTCCACCTTGGCGTGGAATTCTTCGGCTACCAGATACGCGGTATCAAAATCGATGACATCGTTGATCCCGGCCATCACGCCCATGAGCATCAACTTTTTAATGACTTCGCCCACCGTAGCTTTCAAACGGGAAGCCAGTTCGGATACAACGATTTCATCGGGAACCGTAATCGTAAGCGGTTTGGCTTTCCGTTCCATGGCAATCCGGCGCAAACGTTCGGCTTCGGTTTCCTTACGGCTGTTGCGGGGCTTTCCACGGCGCTGAGAGCGCTGGTTGAGCTTCTGCTTCTGTACGGTGTTGTCCGTACGGATTTTTTCCGAAGCCAGGCGGTCATATTTTTCGTTATACCGTTCCACATCCACCTGCGAAGAGCGGGTGTCTACCAAACGGGTCGTAGGACGGTTATTTTCTTCCTGTACAACCTGCGCCGGCTGCTGTTTGCTGGCAGCGGGCTGCGGCTGACGGGCCGGACGAGCGGCACGCGGTTCTTCCTTGCTGCGGGGCGCACGGGCACGGTCCGCATTCTGACGGCGGTCCTGGCCGGAACGGTTGTTTTTCGCCGGAGCTGCTTTCTCATCCGCTTTTTTACGGGCGTCAGCCGCCGGGGCTGCCGGTTTCGCCTGAGCCGGTGCTGCTTCTGCTTCCGGTTCCGCAGACGTTTCATTTTGGCCGTTATCGGCAAAGAAGGCATCCAGCGATTTTACGCTTTTCCCCTGGGTAAACGTTTCCAGCACAATATCCAGTTCCTGTTCATTCAGAGCCGTCATGGCTTTTTTGGTTTCCCCACAGTATTTTTCAATGGCTTCGATGACAGCCTTATTGGAAATCTGCAAATCCTTGGCCACATCGGTTACCCGGTATTTAATCATCATAAAACTATATCCCACCCTTTCTGGTTCCAACACCTTACGGTTGCAGGGCCTTCAGCGCCCCGGCAAATCCTTCGTCAATCAAGACGTAAATGCCGGCGCGGGCGCCGGTCGCGGCACTGAGCTGTGCCATGGTGTACGCCACCTGCATAAACGGCACCTCTGCTTTTTCGCAGAGAAACTGCATTTCTTTTTTGGATTTCGGGGAAAGATCTTCGCTGCAAATCAGCAGTTTTGCCTGCTTTTGCGCAATCGCTTCCGCTGCGCGGTCTCTTCCGAAAACCAGCTTGCCTGCCTTGCGGGCAATGCCCAACATAGACAGCAGCCTATCATTCATTGCCGCTCATCTCCCCTTCCAGTTTCTCATACACCTCATCCGGTATCCGGCAGGAAAAGGCTTTTTCCAGTCGGCGGGCTTTGCGGGCCAATTTCAGGCATTCCACATTGCGGCAGACATAGGCGCCCCGCCCGGGCTTCCGTCCAGTCAGGTCCAGGGAAATTTCCCCTTCCTGTTCACCGTTTGACGGTGCTTTTACCACCCGCACCAGTTCTTTTTTCGGTTTCATTTCCCCGCATCCGATACACATACGCATGGGGATTTTTTTCGGGCGCATCCCGATCTGCCTCCTTTCCGGCTGTTCCTTTATAAACGGGTTTTATCCCGCGGATATCTTATTCGTTTTCGCCATAAAAGCCGCTTTCCGGCTTAATGTCGATTTTCCACCCGGTCAGGCGAGCCGCCAGACGGGCGTTCTGCCCTTTATTGCCAATGGCCAGGGACAGCTGATTGTCGGGCACGGTTACCCGGCAGGCATGTGAACCGTCTTCCGCCGGTTCCACCGACAGTACCTGCGCCGGAGAAAGGGCCGAAGCGATAAATTTCTGGGGATCTTCGCTGTATTCGACAATGTCGATCTTTTCGCCGCCCAGTTCATTGACAATGGTCGAAACCCGAGCGCCCCGGGCCCCGATACAGGCCCCAACCGCGTCAACATCGGGGTTGTGGCTGAGCACCGCCAGTTTGGTACGGGAACCTGCTTCTCGGGAAACCGCTTTAATTTCCACCGTACCGTCGTAAATTTCGGGCACTTCCGTTTCAAACAGGCGCTTGACCAAATCCGGATGGGTACGGGAAATAATCGCCCGCGGTCCGCGTTCGGTTTCTTTTACGTCAACTACGTATACCTTAATCAGATCCCCTTCATGGAGGTCATCCGTTCCCACCTGTTCATTGCGGGTAAGCAGTGCTTCGCTTTTGCCGATTTTCAGCGTAGCCGCGCCGGTGCGGGGATCTACCCGTTCTACGGTGGCGGTTACCAGTTCCTGGTGTTTACTCTGGAATTCCTGGAGCATTTGGCCGCGTTCGCCGTCACGAATCCCCTGACGAATGATATTCCGGGCCGTCTGAGCGGCAATGCGCCCAAACTGTTTCGTGTCCAGCTGTACATTGACCACGTCATCCAGCTGCGCCGTGGGGTCGATCTCTCTGGCTTTTTCCAACAAGATCTCGTTGCCGGGATCAAGCAGGTCATCTACGACGGTTTTGCGCAGATAAACCAGGAACCGGTCGTGCATTTCGTCTACGTTTACGACAACATCTTCATTGTTGTAGTTATTTTTGCAGGCAGTCTGAATGGCTTTGCGGATCTTATCCACCATGAAATCCACCGGGATGCCCCGCTCTTTTTCCAGAATATGCAGTGCTTCGAAAATTTCGTTGGCCATGATCACTCATCCTCTCCTGTCATGTCTTCTTCCGAAAGGTGCACGGAAGAATATTCCTTTGGTCCAATGGTCACGCTCTCGTCCTCGCTCAAAGCCAGTACCAATGAACGGTCTTCGCCGTATTCCAGCAGAAGCCCCAAAAATTCCCGGGTGCCATCTTCCATGGGGCGGATCAGCCGAACCCGCACCGGCGCCCCCATAAAGGCTTCAAAATGTTCCGGCCGGACCAGTTCGCGGTCAATACCGGGGGAACATACTTCCAGGCAGTACGCCTGACTGATGGGATCGAGTTCATCTAACGGTTTGTCAATCGCGTGGGACATGGCCACACAGTCGTCAATCCCCACCCCGCCTTCTTTATCAATAAAGATCCGCAGATACCACTGGGCACCTTCTTTTACAAAGCGTACATCCCACAATGTAAGGCCCAATTCTTCGGCCAGGGGTTTTGCCAGTTCCCAAACCTGTGCGACCGTATTGCCGCCCTTTTTCCGGTTGTTCTTTTTATCCGCCATTCTTCCTTTTCACCTCTTCATACAAAGCAAAA
Organism: uncultured Oscillospiraceae bacterium; assembly: GCA_905200265.1. GTDB lineage: Bacteria > Bacillota > Clostridia > Oscillospirales > Acutalibacteraceae > Heritagella. The sequence continues at coordinate 10,329 of CAJKJS010000004.1, read as the reverse complement.
GAGCGGGTCGCCCCACTCTTTCATCCTCATCGTATACATCTGTATCACTATACCACATTCTTTATACCAATGCAAGTAGCAAATCGACGAAAAAGCAGCTGGGAAGCGCCTTTTCGCTTCTTATTCCTCCAACTGCGCGCCCAAAAACCGGGCGGCCGCCCGAGTTAGAGCCTGTTCGGCTTCGCCGGCCGGCAACGTTGTTTCAGAGGGCTGCAACAGCAGCACTCCTCCCATCACATCTCCGGCACACAGAATGGGGCACAAACACCGTACAGGCCGGTTTTCCCCTTCTACTACCAGCAGGGCGTGGCTATCCCTCCCGGCGGCATACAGCTCCCGTTCGAACAGGCAGTGGGACAGCTCTTTAGAAAGAGGTTTTTCCAAAAACACACGGCGCAAAGCGGCCGACCCTACGGCAACCACCCGGTCTCGATCGCACACCAGTGCCGAAAACCCCGTCATCTGGGTCAAAATCCGGCTGTACCGGGCAGCCAGGTCTTCCATTTCCCCCATAGGGGAATATTTGCGAAATACCACTCCGCCGCCTTCTTCGGTGTAAATTTCCAGCGAATCCCCTTCCCGAATCCGCAGCGTGCGGCGAATTTCTTTGGGAATAACCACGCGGCCCAGATCATCCATGCGACGTACAATACCGGTTGCTTTCATATATCAGCATCCTCCATTAACTTTACAGAATTTTAGATGTAGGTATCTGGTACGTGTAGTATCTGTAAAGACATGCAGATTATACCAAAAGAAAGTACGGAGAAAATCCGTTAACCGCCATAATCAAATTGCATCGAGAATCGCTTTTCTTTACACCTTTCTTTTAGATGATCCCTACGGCCGCGAGGATAGCACACTTTCCACATTTTCACTCGTGATTTTATGGTAGTGAAGCCAAATATAATGACTATCCTGCACCTGAATCTCTTCGGGAATCTCCTTTCCTGTAGCCAGCGCCAACGATAGTTGCAGCAAAACAGTCGGCATATCCGGAGCGTTTTGCACCGTTCCTACCATCGTGCCTTGTTTCAGTGCCGACAATGCTGGGACTGTCGCATCAACGCCCACGACCATTGGCAGTGGAGACACTTCCATTTCCTGCATGGCGTCAATGGCCCCCAGCGCCATATCATCATTATTCGCAATGACTGCTTCAATCGAGTCCCCATATTCCTGATACCACTGCTTCATCTTCGAAGCAGCCTGGGCGCGGCTCCAGTTAGCCGTACCACTAATAAGCTTTTCTACTTTCACACCGTTTTCTGTTAAGGGCTTTATGGCGTATTCACTCCGCAAAAGGGTATCCTGATGGCCAGGCTCTCCTTCCAGCATTACATATTGTAAGATCCCATCCCCGTTGCGATCCACCTCTTTTTGCTCTTTTTGCCATTTTTCTAAAAGGATCTCCCCTTGATAAATGCCCGATTCTTCCCCTTTGGGCCCTACATAGTAAACTTTTTCCCATCGTTCCAAGTCTTCTTTTACAGGCTGACGGTTAAAGAATATGACCGGGACATCCATCGCTTCCGCTTTATCTATGAGTACGGCTGCCGCTGTGCGATCTACAATATTGACGCAGAGTACATCACAGCCGCTATCGAGAAACCGGTCAATTTGTTCCAGCTGGATGGTCTGGTTGCTTTGTCCATCGGCCAGATTCAAATTGATTTTCATGTCGTGTTCGTTTTCATAGTCTCTTGCCAGCTGCTCCATTTCCTGTGTGACTGTTGCAATAAAGGTATCATCCTGGGAATAGATGACCATTCCGATCCGCACCGTTTTTGTATCGCTTTTTCCACATCCTCCACATGTAAGCAGGCAGGTAAGTAAAATAAGAAAAACCGCTAACAGTTTAAGAAATGACGGGGAACAGCAGCTTCTGATTTTCCGGTTCATAGATTTCATCTCCTTTAATAATCGAAACTTTCAGCGCCCCTTCTGCGTCATTTTCTTTTCTCTGAACAGGAGCTGCGGCGCATTCCACCGCCATATAACCTGCGGCATATTCACTCCAGGCGGCCACCGCCGAAATCACTCCTTTCTCCAAATGAGTGGTAATCTCTCTGGAGGACCCCACCCCATAAATCAGTGGACGATGTGTAGACGATGCGTATGCATCCGCAACCATCAAGGTAGCTTTGCTGTCCAGAGCAATAATTTGCTCAGCCCCCATTTCTTCTGCCATCTCCCGCATGGGGATGGACAGATTTCCCCGACAAAGCCGTGTTTGTACGCCCTCCTCATGCAGCACCTGCTGGGCGGCTTCTATACGTTGTGCCATTCCTTGGTTTTTCGGGTAACTGCTCACCAGCAAAACGGCATCTACCTTTTTCTCCTGTACGGCAAATTCCGCCAGCTGTTTTCCGATCTGTTCGTTATCAGGGGATACTGTTTTCCAGCTCCCGGACAGTGGAATTTCCAGCGACACGACCGGTATTTCTCCAAAATTTATACGTCTTTCTATATAAGCGCTATCTACGGGCGTAAGAATGATTCCGTCCGTGCCGCGCTCCATCTCCTTACAAATAAGATCTTCTTGTTCTTTCGGATTTCCGGAAGAAGGAACAAGAAAACGCAGTTCCACCCCCAAATCGCTTGCTGCCTGCTCCATGCCCGATCGCATATCGGACCAAATTTTACTATCGGAATCCCGCATGATAGCCGAGATTTCCATAGGTTCCCTGGAATGAAAATAAGGGCTAATATGGGGGAGCACTAGCGTAAATATAACAGCCGCCCCCAGTACGCAAAGCACACAAAGCTGAAGGACGCTATTTCTTCTCCGCTTCATCGTTCTTCCCCTTTCCATAAGCCCGAATTTCTTCCTCCCGCAGGGCCGGGATACGAATCCGCACTCGGGTTCCTTCATCGGGCTCACTTTCAATCGTCAGGCCGTATTGCTTCCCAAAGGATAGCTGAATCCGCTGATGGACATTGATGACGCCAATTCCGGAACCTTTTCCGGATTTGGAAGTCGTACGGTTTGCCGTCAGCAGCTGCTTTGCCACCTCCGGACGCATTCCCATCCCATTATCTTCCACGTCGATCCATAGTTCATCCTCTTTTCTATATGCGTGCACCCGGATGATACCGTCTTCCTCAGCCTCCGACATGCCGTGATAGATCGCGTTTTCCAGCAGAGGCTGTACGATTAGTTTTATGGTATATAGATCCTGTACGTCTTCATCTGCCTGAATCTCGCTTACAAATCGATTTTTAAATCGAATTTGCTGAATCGTCATATAGTGTCGTGCATGTTCCAGTTCATCTTTCAAAGGAATAAACTCATTTCCCTTACTCAGGGAAATCCGGAACAATCGCGCCAGCGACGTCACCATCTGAATGGACTCCTCATACCGCCCTGATTCTGTCATCCAAATGACCGAATCCAGCGTATTGTAGAGGAAATGAGGATTGATCTGACTTTGCAGGACATCCAGTTCCGATTTCCGTTTCTGCCGTTCCTGCTGTACGATATCATCCATCAAATGGCGCATAGTGGATACCAGAGAATTGATGGTATGTCCCAGATGCTGAATCTCATAGCAGCCGCCTTCTTCAATCTCTATATGCTTCTGTCCATTTTCCAGTCTTTTAATTGATTCTTCCAGATGGTAAATGGGGTCTGTAATATGGGCCGAAATATGGAACGTAAGGAATGCCATGAGGAAGGCAGAAAACAGCAATAGGGAAACCCCAAATAGTCCTATTTGCATCATTCCCAGTCCCCCTGGGTCTGTGGGGACCATTCCTACTAATTTCCACCCCGTATATCCCACCGTCTTAATCGTCATCAGGTAGGAGTTGCCATCAAAATTCACGTTATGACACCCATCTGAATAAGAAGGAGCTTGTTCGTGGTACTCCTGCATCAATCCGGCATAGATTAACTGCTGCCGGGGATGATAGATCAGTTCGCCTGTGTTGGAAACCAGGTAGACATACCCGCCATTAAACAGTTCCGCATTCCGGCAAATCTGCTCAATGCCGCTGAAATTCATATCCACCAGCAGAACGCCACGTTCCATTCCTCCCTGATAATTCAATTGCACCTGACGGCTCAATGACACGACCCATGGGTGCTGATCGTCAAAAATGTTCTGTACATGGGGCGAAGAAAAGTGGAAATCCTCCACATTATCAATAGCCTGCGCAAACCAGTCCCTTTGTTCTGCGTGGACACCCTGTTTGATCTCATTGAGTGGCACGCTGGAAATCAGGTCTCCGTTCTCATCAAACAGAGAAATAGACGCGAGATCATCCCGGTTTTCCTCGTAAAGCAAACCCATCCATTTTTCCGGGTCTTCACTCACAAATTCCGTATTCTTAATGACACTGTAATACAAGGTATCGGATACCCGCATCATTCGCCTGAGATAGCTGTCCAAATTCATATTGACCTGGGATAAGATCCGCTGGCTGTTTTCTTCGATCAGACCCTGGGTAATGTCGGAAAATCTCCATAATAGGCTCATCCCCAAAAACAGCACGCCAACAAGTGCTACCGCTGTGAAAGCCAGCGATAGCACCATGTGAATACTCATTTTCCGGTATCTGACCGTTAAACGCCTGGTTATAACATGGATCAGCTTTTTCATAGACTCGCCCCTGTGCCATTATCCTCCCGAACGATATTTGGAAGGGGACATGGCATATTTCTTTTTAAATACATAACTGAAGTAATTGGGATCCGTATACCCGGTCTTTTCCGCAATCAGATAGGTTTTCTCGTCGGTTTCTCGCAGAAGCCGTGCGGCTTCCTCCATCCGTACCGCGGTCATATACGCGGTAAAGCTCATACCGGTTTCTTTTTTAAATACCGTAGAAAAATAAGCCGGAGACAGATGGAGGTAGGCACAGAGCTTTTCAACGCTTAGTTCGCTATCTGCATAATTTTCATCGATAAAAGACTTCGCCCGTTCAATCATGCGCCCTGCTGAATCCGTGCGTTTTTGTCCCAAAAGGCGTTGTAAACACACCCCTTTTTCCACACACCAGTTCTCCAATGTTTCATACGAACGGAAACGGTCAATAGGAACCGCACCAGTAAAATGATCGCCGAATACTTCTTCCAATCCCACACCGCCCGCTCTGGCTAAACGAATTAAATGGGTAGAAAATTCCATTAAAAACAGCTGGCATTGGGACAAATCCAGGCGTGTTTCCCGGATTCTGCCGATTAGATGGCGTATGACCTCGACTACTTTTTCTTCCTGTCCCAGTTTAATGGCCGACGCCAGCTGATGCTGGTCTTCTTCTCCCAAGGATACGGAAACTGTCAAAGCTGACTCCAAGTCTCCAATATAGATGACCTTTTGATTTCCCATGACAACCCGGTAATCCAGCGCTGCATACGCTCCCATACAAGATCGATGTATTTCGTCAAGACCCGCACAGGCAAGTCCCACGCCGGCTGTGATCTCTACCCCCAATTCACTTTGGGCCAGACTCCGCAGCCGTTCCAGTTCTTCCAGGACCCGGTATACCTTCGCTCCGTTTACCATCATAGCCACATGGTCATTATATAAGGCGGTCCGTACCGGGCACTCCATCTTTTCCCCTTGGTGTTCCAAAAATTCCTGTAGGGATAGGAGCACACCATCCCGGTGGAAATCTTCTTCCCGTCCGTCCACCCGAAACAACGCAACCATCCATTCCCCTTCGGGCAAATTCAGTTCATATTGTGCCGCCCGTTCCTGGATCTGTTCCGAGGGAATCTGCCCATCCAACAAGCGGGCATAAAACAACTCCCTTAAGACAGGAAGGCTGGCTTCATAGCGCCGGCGGAGATTTTCCACATCGCGTCTTTCAATTCTTTGCTGATCCATCTGTTCCTTTAGGCGGATGAGTATTTCATTGAGTTCCCAGGCATTGATTGGCTTGAGGACATACTCGCACACATTCATGCCCACGGCTTGCCGGGCATACTCAAACTCATCAAAACCAGAAAAGATAATAACCTTTGCCGCGGGAAGTTTCTTCTGTAAACAGCGGCACAGCTCCAGCCCATCCATAAAGGGCATTTTAATATCCGTTAAGACTACATCCGGCAAAAGCTGTTCCGCCATTTCCAAGGCTTCCCGTCCGTTCCCGGCTTCTCCCACCAGGCCAAATCCCAGCCGGTCCCACTCTATTTTCCGGCTGATACCAGCCCGGATCTCCTCTTCATCGTCTACCAGCAGGACACGATATAACTGTTCCATTCTTCTCCCTTTCTCTCATTTTGCCTAATTATTTTAAAATTTGGGTATTTTTTTAATCTATCCTATCGACATTGTATCACAGATGGGAAGGTTTTTCCATGTCATTCTTTTCTTCCTGAAAATTCGAAAAGGCACACCGCTTTTCATGCGATGCGCCTTTCCGACATTCTTGCTTACTTATTTCTTTACCAGATATTTGCGCATATCCAGTGCACAGGCAAAGAGGATAATGCCGCCTTTGATGGCATACTGAAGGTTTTGATCCATCCCAATCATGGGAAGCCCTACAAAGATCAGGCGAAGCAGCAGCACACCGATTACGACACCGCGAATCTTACCAATACCACCTACAAACGAAACCCCACCGATAACGCAAGCCGCGATAGCATCCAGTTCATAGTTAAACCCTGTATTGGCTGTATTGGAGGCTACACGAGCGCCTTCCACAAAACCGGCGAATCCATACATGGCGCCTGCCAGCGCAAACACCAAAATCGTCGTAACAAATACATTTACACCGGATACGCGGGCCGCTTCTTCATTGGCGCCCAGCGCAAACATGTTTTTACCAAATGTGGTTTTATTCCAGATAAACCACATAAGCACGGTCAGAATGATGGCATACCACACGTAATTGGGGATCGGCACCACGGCACCGTTTCCTACAGGAACCGACAGAATGGAACCCTTTACGAAGTTTGTATAGGACGCATCCAGGCCGGAAATAGCACTGCCGCTGTTGTTGCCCATCTGTACATAAAGGAGCAGCACCGTATAAAGGATCAGCTGTGTTGCCAACGTTACGATAAAGGGATGGAGCTTAAATTTAGCTACCCAGAATCCGTTAAAGGCGCCAATGAGAGCACCTAGACCTACCGAGATAAGAATGACGACAAATACCGGCAGAGGCTGAAGCCCAGGCCACATTTTATTGGCCACACTTACCGCCTGCAATAACGAGGCCGACACACAGGCCGTGATCCCTACCGTACGTCCTGCCGAAAGGTCTGTACCGGTTAAAATGATACAGCCGCCAATCCCTAAAGCAACCGGCAAGTACGCTGCCGTTTGAGACAACAGGTTAATCAAGGAACTGGGGGATACAAAGTTTGGTTCCGAAAAAGCAATATAAACAGCTGCCAAAAACATAATGATCAGCAAAGCGTTATTCAGCAGCATATTGCCAATTTTTTTAAGATCCCATTTTTGGTTATGTATAGTTTTCGTCTGAATACTCATGGCTCTCTCCCTCTCTTACACATACTTCGCCGCCAGCGTAAGAATTTCCTCCTGACTTGTGTTGGAGGCATCCACTTCTCCGGCTACCTGTCCGCCGGACATGACCAGAATCCGATCACATACGCCCAGCAGTTCCGGCATTTCCGACGACACCATAATGACCCCTTTGCCTTCATTGGCCAAGTCGATTATCAGCTGATAGATTTCATATTTGGCGCCTACGTCGATGCCTCGAGTAGGCTCGTCCAGCAAAAGGACCTCCGGTTTTGTGAGCAGCCAGCGGCCAATAATGACTTTTTGCTGGTTGCCGCCGGAAAGCGAACGAATCTGCGTTTTCTGGCTGGGCGTCTTAATATGCATCGCCTGAATGGCCCAGTCCGTGTCCTCTTTCATTTTTTTATTGCTTAAGCATATGCCGCCTATCAGGTATTCCTTCAAATTGGAGATGACCGTATTTTCGCGGATATCCCGGATTCCAAAAATACCTGTTGCACGTCTTTCCTCCGTCAGAAGCGCAAACCCATTTTTAATCGATTCTCTGGGTGTGCGGTTATGGATTTCTTTGCCATGCAGCCGAATGGTCCCGCCTTGTCGGGTCATAGCACCAAAAAGGTTTTCCAGGACTTCGGTACGTCCGGAACCATCCAAACCGGCAATCCCCAGAATCTCTCCTTTTCGAAGCTGGAAAGTAGCGTCTTTCAAACGAGTGTATTTCCCTGCTATATGCTGAACATCGAGAATGACTTCCTCCGGTTTATTGGTCTTGGGCGGGAAGCGATTCGTCAGTTCACGTCCTACCATCAGACGAATGATTTCATTCATGGTGAGTTCTTTGGCCGGCTTGGTTGCCACCCAGGTACCGTCACGCATAATGGTTACCTCATCGCTGATGCGAAGAATTTCTTCCATTTTGTGGGAGATGTAAATGATGCCGCAGCCTTTATCCCGCAGCATATTGATGATTTTGAAAAGATGTTCCACTTCGGTTTCCGTAAGGGACGAAGTAGGTTCATCAAAAACGATGATCTTGGAATTATACGATACCGCCTTTGCAATTTCTACCAGCTGTCTTTGAGAGACCGGCAAGCTGGACATAACTGCTTTTGGATCGACCTGCACATTTAGCGTATCAAAAATTTCCTTTGTGCGTTTGGCCATTTTCCCTTCGTCTACCATAATACCGGCAATCTTGGGATACCGGCCCAGCCAAAGGTTGTCCTTTACCGTTCGGGTAAGTGCCTGGTTCAGTTCCTGATGTACCATAGCGACCCCATTTTCCAGGGCTTCTTTGGAACTTTTAAAATTTACTTCTTTGCCATCCAGGACAATCGTACCTGCGTCCCGGTGATAAATCCCAAATAGGCACTTCATCAGGGTCGATTTACCGGCGCCATTTTCACCCATCAAAGCGTGGACAGTGCCCGCACGCACGGTTAGGTTCACCTGGTCCAATGCCTTTACACCTGGAAACTCCTTGCAAATCCCCCGCATCTCCAGAAGGACTGGATGTTCCATAACCATTCTCCTCTCTGTAAATCAAGCAGTGCCAACTGGCTTGACAGGGATTCTGGGGCTGTCACGGTGACAGCCCCTTCTTCCCAGGTCCATTATTAGCAAGTCTTTTACTCAATACTCAATTTGAAGAAGCATCATACTTCTGATAAGGAACACGAACTTTCGAAACATCGGAATCCACCGTAAACTGTTCCTTAATGCCTTCCATCAAAGATTTCCCATCTTTAATGTTGCCGGCCAGAGTGGTGATGGTCTTGGCCATACCTTCCGCATCCTGCATAACGCTTGCCGTCATCTTGCCTTCTTTGATCAGTGTGCGGGCATCCGCCGTAGCGTCTACGCCAAACACGGGAATGGTCGTGGTACCTTCGCCATTGTTGTATCCGGCTCCCTGCAGCGCGGAAATAGCGCCTTTGGCCATTTCGTCATTGTTGGCGATAACCAGTTCTACCATGTTCTTATTTGCTTCCGAATAAGCGGACAGAATGGTGTTCATGTAGTCATTGGCAGCACCGGCACTCCACTTTCCGTTCTGGTCTACCAGATATTTGGTGGAAGCTTTGTCATCATAATAAACCAGTTCCGGTTTTCCTTCTTTGGTCAGCATGGCATTGGCATCTTTTACGGCAAATTCCGTACGGGCTTCTGCTTCCGCGTTACCTTCCTGGCCTTTGAACATCACATAGGAAATGACGCCATCGCCGTTGAGATCCAGCTTATCGTAGTTTTCCAGCAGATATTCACCGATCATCTCGCCCTGCATATGGCCGGCATCGGGTGCATTGGTGCCTACAAAAGCACATTTGTCATAGCTGTTTACCACGCTGTCGTCCACTTCACGGTTAAAGAAAATAACGGGAATATTGGCATTTTTCGCAGCGTCGCAAATGCTCTGTGCTGCGTCCGGAGACGATGTTTCCACAATGTTGACAATGAGCAAATCGGAGCCGTTGGTGATGGCCGTGTTTACCTGGTCGGACTGTGCCGGCTGGCTTCCGCCTGCGTCCCAGTTGTTTTTCTCCACACCCATTTCATCGAGCATGGTGTCCATTTCACTGCGGACCGAGGAGATATACACGTCGGAATAGTCATAGTAGAAAACGTCGACTTTCATTTCCCCGGTGTTGTTCTGCTGATTGTTTTCGCTGGTCGTGGCATTTTCGCCTCCGCCATTCGAACTGGCAGGCGTGTTGTTACAGGCCGCAAAAGTTCCGATAATCATGACGGCTGCCAATAGAATGGCTAGTTTCTTTCTCATAATTACAACCTCCTGTTTTTTTGATTTTCCGTTCTTTTATCACAACACATGTCGTGTTGTCTTTCTGCATGTTTATTGTATCTTTTTTTGCACAAAAACACTCTACGA
>CAJKJS010000003.1 GCA_905200265.1 uncultured Oscillospiraceae bacterium | reverse complement strand
GATAGCAGAGGGTGGTGTTTGTCATGCCGGTAAGCCTCCTCTCATGAGCCATAAAACAAGCCAGCACACGCCTAGAATGACCGGCTGATGGACCACATAAATCAGCAGAGCATGCCGCCCCACCAGAGCGAAAAACGGAACTCGAGAGGGATAGAAAAACCGGGGGAACCGCCCGTTAACGGCCAAACGGCCCAGAAATGTGCCGAAAAAGAACACGAATACCCATGGCAAAAGCGGGAAATAGTCCGAAGAGTGGAACGAAGGGCTGTGAAATCCCAGGGGGCTGAGCCAGTCCGTCGTATAAAGCCAATCGGGTAGGGACAGACCGAAAAAGCAGGTGCCGCTGGAAATGGTGCAGAACCCTGCATACAAAAATACCTGTAACAATAGCCCTATGGCTACTGGAATACGGCGGCAAACAGGTTCCAGTACGGCATATAACAGCATGGATACCGACAAAAAATGCAAAATACCAAACAAAATCTGCTCTTCAGGTACCAGCCACATGGTAACTCCCGTAATAGCCAAGGCAACCAGCAGCAGCTTACCGCCCCGTTGGGCATTGGAATGGGAAAAATTACAACAAATACCGGAAATCAGAATAAATAACCCAGCAAACCAGGGTTCGGCCGGTCGAAAGAAAAGTAGGAGTGTTTCCCCAAGAGGCAATCCGAATAGGGATGCCATCGAGTAAAAACCGTGATAAAAAACCATACAACAAACGGCAAAGCCCCGTAGTTCATCCAGTAAAATCAGCCGTTCTTTCGGCGATGCCGGCTGTTGGGCATGGCGTTGTGACAGCGTATTCAATCAGGAACCACCTCAGATCCAAATCCAGCCAAGGCAAAGAATCTGGAAAGAGGAAAAGACTTTGCTGTTTGCCGGAAAATATGGTACAATGCAGGCAGTTTTCCTGCCCATAAACAGCAGCAAAACAAACGCCTGTCGAAACGTGTAAATTTACGTTATTATAGCATGAACGTCCCGGTTATTTCAATGTGCAGAATACGGAAAGGAAGAAGAAACCTATGGAACATACAAGAGCAAAACGGTTATGTCTTTTTGATTTGGATGGAACGCTTACTTGCTCTCATCCCGGCATTCTGCTATGCGTACAGCGCGCATTGACGGAAATGGGAAAACCCTTGCCTGCGCCGGAAAACCTGCGAAAATTTATTGGACCGCCCCTTTCGGAAAGCTTTACGGGCCTTGTGGGTCTTTCGGAAGAAGAGTGCAAGGAAGCCGTTCGGCGGTACCGGCTGCACTATGAAGCAGAAGGGGCCCTGAAAAATCAGCCGTATGATGGGATACCCCAACTTTTAAAAGCCCTGCGGGCGCGGGGGGATACTTTAGGTGTGGCCACTTCAAAACCGGCGCGCTTTACCGAAAAGATTTTGCGGCACTTCGGGCTTTGGGAGTTATTTGATACCGTAAGCTGTGCGCAGGAAGACCTTCACCCCATGACAAAAAAAGAACTAATTGAACAGGCGATGAAGCACACGGGCTTTTCTGCTGAAGAAACCATTATGGTAGGCGACACCCGATTTGATGCCGCTGGTGCGCGGCAGGCAAAAACGGCGTTTATTGGAGTTTTATATGGGTATGGAACCCGTGAGGAAATGGAAAAAGAAGGAGCCGGAATATTTGCCTGCACCGTGGAAGAGCTAACACAAAAACTACTAAACGAAGAAAAGAGATTTCTGCAAGTTTCAGCTGCTAAAACTGCTGAATCCGTGTGCAGAACCCGGGAGAATCCAGAAAAAACTTGAAAAAAGAGAAAGAAAACGAAGGATTTGATCGAAAAATGTGCAAAAAAGAGCAGGAAGCCTTGACGGCGCAAATGCAACTGTTTATAATGAAATGAACACCAACTGTTTTTGGGTTTCATTTAATGAAAAGGGAAGTGAGAGCGGATGATCAGCGGTGCACAGATCATGGTGAAATGCTTGCAAGAGGAAAATGTAGAAGTCGCATTTGGCTATCCCGGAGCGGTGATTTGTCCGTTCTATGATGAATTATACCGCACAAATATCCGCCATGTATTGGTACGGCAGGAACAACATGCCGCTCATGAAGCCAGCGGGTATGCGCGCACCAGCGGGAAAGTGGGCGTGTGTATTGTTACGTCCGGGCCTGGTGCCACCAATTTGATTACGGGCCTTGCCACGGCTTATATGGATTCGATTCCGCTAGTGGCTATTTCTGGCCAGGTAAACAGTGAGCTGTTGGGCCGCGATGTGTTCCAAGAAGCCGATGTGACTGGCGCGTGTGAATCGTTTACGAAACACAGCTACTTAGTCAAAAACGCAGCGGATTTGCCGCGTGTATTTAAAGAAGCCTTTGCCATTGCCTCTACAGGCCGCCCTGGTCCGGTACTCATTGATGTGCCGGTTGACGTACAGCAGAGCATGGTAGAAGGGGAATTTTCCTACCCGGCCGTAGCGGATATTGTGGGATATAAACCCCGTACGGAAGGGAATGGGTTGCAAATTAAACGGGCTATGGCGGCTATTAAAGAAGCCAAACGGCCACTGATCTGCTGTGGCGGTGGGGTGGTACTAGCCGGTGCCCGGGAAGAAATGAAAGCATTTGCCCGCAAAACGGGGATTCCTATTGTGGCCACTATGATGGGGATTGGCGTCATTCCCATGGATACGCCCCAGTATTTGGGGATGATCGGTAGCCACGGACGGGTATATGCCAACCGTGCCATGCGGGAAAGTGACTTGATTATTCTGTGCGGGGCGCGTGTAGGGGACCGGGCGGTTTCGGCGCCGGAACAGGTGGCCCAGAACACCCGCATTATTCACATTGATATTGACCCGGCGGAAATTGGCAAGAATATCCGCGTGGATATTCCCATTGTAGGGGACATCCGGCAGGTATTGGCCCGATTTGCCGAAAAAGCGGAACCGCTGGATATTGCCGATTGGCGGGAAACCGTGATTGGATATAAAAATGCGTATGTACCTACCGGCGAAGACCGGGAGGACTGTGTCGAACCGCGGGCTCTGATTCGGGCGCTGTCCCGCATGATGGATGAAAATGCGATTTTGGTGGCCGATGTGGGCCAAAACCAGATTTGGGCAGCCCGGAACTTTAATGTAAAAGAGGGCCGTTTCCTCACAAGCGGTGGACTGGGCACGATGGGCTACGCCCTGCCGGCGGCGATTGGAGCCAAAATTGCCAAGCCTCACCGTCAAGTCGTGGCTATTTGCGGGGACGGGGCGTTCCAGATGAGCATGATGGAACTGGCCACCGCCTGCCAGCAAAAAATTCCCGTTAAACTGGTGTTGATGGACAATTCCCGTCTGGGCATGGTAAAAGAACTGCAAGACAAATTGTATGGCAGCCGGTACGAAGCTACGCTATTGGATGGAAATCCTGATTTTGTGGCGCTGTGCCGTGCCTATGGCATAAAAACCGTGCGGGCAGAGAATAACCGTCAGGCGGAAGCCTATGCCAAAGAGATGCTGGAAAGCGAGGAAGCTTACGTATTGGTGTGCCGGGTAGACCCCGACACGCCCACGATTTAACGGAAGGGGGTTCGGTATGATGAAGTATACCTTGTCGATTCTGGTTGAGAACCAGCCGGGTGTTCTTTCTAAAGTAGCGGGACTATTCAGCCGCCGTGCCTTCAATATCGATTCCCTGGCTGTGGGCGAAACGGAAAATCCTGAAATTTCGCGGATTACAATTGTTGTGGATGGGGATGAACGAATTGTAGAGCAGGTGGAAAAACAGCTCAACAAAATTATCCCCGTCATCAAAGTGAAAAACCTTTCCACCGCCGGGCGGTATGTCAGCTGCGAATTGTGTCTGATCAAAGTGGGATGCGAAGCGGCTCAGCGTCCGGAAGTCATCGAAATTGCCACCATGATGGATTCGGAGATTATCGATGTGGGATTGAAAACGCTGACGCTGCGCTTTGCAGGTACGGCCGAAAAAGCCGAAACACTCTTTACTCTGTTGCAGCCCTACGGCGTGCGTGAAATTGTGCGTACCGGCACCATCGCCATGGAAAAAGGCGATGCCGTTACCCGTGGCCGCTGAAAAAGTAGCGGCCCCATAATATTTAAGAACAACCGGGGCTCCCGGCTGTGATATTCATTATTGTTCATAGGAGGAACGATACCATGGTTAGCGAAGACAAGAAGGTAAGATCCAACCTGAAGATCTATTATGAAGCCGACTGCGACATTAATGTCCTGAAGGGCAAGACCGTCGCGGTGATTGGTTACGGCAGCCAGGGACATGCCCATGCGCTGAACCTGCATGACAGCGGGGTCAACGTGATTGTGGGCCTGTATGAAGGCAGCAAGAGCGCCGACAAGGCCAGAAGCCACGGTTTGACGGTGATGAACGTAGCCGATGCGACCAAAGCGGCTGACATCATCATGATCCTGATCCCCGATGAACGCCAGGCCGATATGTACAAAAAAGACATTGAACCGAACCTCACGGAAGGCAAAGCGATTGCATTCGCACACGGTTTCAACATCCATTTTGGTCAGATCAAACCGCCGAAGAACGTGGATGTGTTCATGATCGCGCCCAAGGGCCCCGGCCACACGGTGCGCAGTGAATACGTAGAAGGCAAGGGCGTGCCCTGCCTGGTGGCTGTGGAACAGGATTACACGGGCCACTGCCTGGATGTTGCTCTGGCCTATGGCGCCGGCATCGGTGGTGCTCGTGCAGCCATCATGGAAACGACCTTCAAGATCGAAACCGAAACCGACCTGTTTGGCGAACAGGCTGTGCTGTGCGGCGGCGTGACCGCCCTGATGCAGGCTGGCTTTGAAACGCTGGTAGAAGCTGGTTATGCGCCGGAAAATGCCTACTTCGAATGCATTCACGAAATGAAGCTGATTGTGGACCTGATCTACAAAGGTGGTTTCTCGCTGATGCGTTACTCCATTTCCGACACGGCAGAATTCGGCGATTACGAAACGGGCAAGCGCCTGATCACCGACGAAACCAAGAAGGAAATGAAGAAGATCCTGGCGGAAATCCAGGACGGTACGTTTGCTTCCAAGTGGATTGCCGAAAACAAGAACGGTCGTGCTCACTTTGGTGCCTGCCGTCGCATCCATGCGGAACATCAGCTGGAAGCTGTAGGGGCTGAACTGCGCAAGATGTACAGCTGGAGCGATGAAGACAAGTACCAGGAATAATAATTCTGGCATTTTCAGGAAAAATATAGTATGATAAAGGGGAACTCGGGCTCTGCATTTATGAGTGGGCTGGGGTTCCCCTTTTTATATGATTCAGGGAGGAGGAAGGCCCATGTGGGATCGGAAAATCATAAAAGCGTGGGCCAAGCAGGACCTGGCAGGTGGCCGGTATAGAAAGGCGCTGATTGTTACCTGGGTTATCGGTATCATCGGCGGGATGATTCCTTTCCTTTTTCAGTATGCCTTTCAAATTCAGTTTGCCAACCGGTATTACGCATATGTGGCTTTTCCTGCTACATGGGAAGAATTTATTCCCATCGGTGTGCACAGCCTGTTTACAGGGGAGGAAAACTGCTGGGTGCTCTATGGCCTTTTTGGTGGGCTGGCGGTTTTAAATCTGTTCTTTGTGCAGAAAATTTTTCAGATTGGACAGGATACCTTTTATCTCCAGCTGATGCAGGGAAACGGCCGCTGCCGGGACGGATTTGCTGGGTTTGCACGCGGTTATATCCGGCGGGTGGCTGCTATGGCGGAAACAGCGCTGATTGTTGCATTGTGGAGCATACTCTTTGTGGTGCCTGGTGTGGTAAAGTCCCTGGAATATAGCATGGTTCCTTGGCTGCTGGCCGAAAATCCCACCATGACAGGGAGGGAAGCCAGAGCCATCAGCCGCCGGATGACCCGCGGGGAAAAAGGTTCTATTTTCGTTTTACATCTGTCTTTCTTGGGGTGGTTTTTACTGGCCAATTTGGCGGCGCAATTGCCTGTCAGTTTTGTAAATGTACTGCTATTTGCCCAGACCGGTTTTTTCTGGGGTGCTTCGATGGGCGGCAATCTGGTCATGGGGCTATTATCCGCGTTGACCGCTTCGCTGGTTTTGCCGTATTTTCAAGCAACAGGTGCCCGGTTGTACCGGTTCCTGCGAGATAGGGACATCTTTTACCAATCGTCGCGCGTTTATGGCGGAAGTGTAAACTTACTTTGAAATTCCTTCTGAAAGCCTTGCGCTGTTTGTTACAGGGATTATAATGAAAGAAAATACAGACAGGAAGGCTTTCAGTATGACTTTTTTTCAACGTTTTTTTATGGGATTACAGCGGTTTATGGCAGGTCGCCGCGGCACGGATGCGTTGGCGTTGGCGACCATGATCGTAGGTCTTGTTCTTTGCCTGGTGGGGCAAATTCTGTGGGGATGGGTTGGCATTTTCCTTTTACTGCTGGGATATGCCCTGTATGGGTACACCTTTTTCCGCATGTTATCGCGTAACTGGGTAAAAAGAGAACGAGAAAATGCTTGGTTTTTATCCATATGGCGGCCGGTTGTTGGATGGTTTTCCATGCGCCGCACCATTTGGAGAGATCGTAAATTTTATAAGTATTTCCGCTGCCCCAATTGCCGTGCCTGGCAACGGGCTCCCCGCGGAAAAGGAAAAATTCAGGTACGCTGCCGTGGGTGCGGGGATGAATTTTTCCAGAAAACCTGAACGAAAAAGCCGATTTCCCTTCTTAAGTGGCAAAGGAAATCGGCTTTTCTAAATTTTCCACCCGGAAATGCTAGGGCACGCTGTTCTTTGACACGGAGAAATGGTATAATATCTTTGTATGTCCCGGTAGGGGCAAAGTGGCTCATGTTAGAAAGGAGCATGTCACCATGACGTCCAGAAAAAAAAGAAGAATAGGCCGGGCCGGCCTTTGGGCGGTTTTGTGGCTGACGCTTTTTCTTTGTACCGGTTGCTCATCTATTAACCTAAATCCGGAAGGCCTTATGAGTCCGCCACTGGCAACCGAAGATCAGTCGCAGATTATGGCGTTAATCCAGAAGGATAGCGGAACCAATAACGTCATTATGCGGTATCCCCGTTCGGGCGATTATCGCTCAGCGGTTATTTTTAAAGATTTTACGGGGGACAGCCAGGAAGATGCTATAGCGCTGTACCAGACATCGGAAGGTACGGGTACAACGATTGCTTTTTTGACAAAACGCAGTGGTAGCTGGAAAATTACCAGTAGCTTTGTCAATGTAGCCTCCCAGGTGGACCGGGTGTGTTTTGGCGATTTAAATGGAGACGGTGTCAACGAAACGGTCGTCGGATGGGGCAGTTTACAGAATCAGACCGGTTCTGTGAGTGTGTTTGAATATCGAAACGGGAAAATTACGGAGCACCAGCCCGATGTGAATGCCGGGGAAATGGTTCTGGTCGATATGAACGACGACGGAAAAAGTGAGCTGTTCTTGGTGACTTTGGCGGGGACTGACAGTAGCAGCAAAGCGGTCGCTTCGCTTTATGAATTGCGCAATGAATCCAGTCTTGTCAAAGAGGCCAGTATGGAAATTAACCAGAGCGTGGTACGATACGATTCCATCCAGGTAGGCCGGGTTAATGAAGAAACCCGGGCGGTCATTGTAGACGGAACTTGTGCGGATGGGAACAGCATTACCCAGGTAATTGGATGGGATCAAAAAGATGGATTGTTGACTGCCTTGCTTAGCGATGCGCAGGTAGCGGCTACCAGTCGAGGGGCACAGCTGCAGTGCAGTGCCCGGGATATCAACCAGGACGGGCTAATTGAAATTCCGACAGCTTCCCTATTGCCCGGCGTGAACGAAGAAGCACTGTCGTGTGTATCCTATTTGGTTTCGTGGAACCGATTGGAACAACAGGAATCCACCTTATCGGTCGTAGTGAATACCGTAGTAAACTCCGATGCCGGGTATGCTTTTTCGTATCCGGATATGTGGGAAAATAAAGTTACCTGTAAAAAAGACGGCGACAGCATGGTGTTTTTGCTGGTCGATGGTGAAACAGAGATCATGCGGATTGACATGTTTGCTTCCAGCCGGTGGAACACCACGGCCAGCGAGGGTTATGAAGAGCTGGCTGAACAGAACAGTGTGATCTATGCGGTGAAAAAGGGAGACTATCAGGGTGAATTGCAAATGAACTTGGAGGATATCCGGCAGGCGTTTATGCTGCTGGATGCGCAATAAAGGAGGTTATGGAAACATGAGCAAAAGAATTCTGATCGCTGAGGACGAGCAGGCGATCCGGGAATTTGTGGTGATCAACCTGCAACGGGCGGGGTACGAAACCGTGGAAGCAGGCAGCGGTGATGAAGCACTGGAACTGTATAACCGCGATGCAGGGCGCTTCGATGTGGCTGTGCTGGATATTATGATGCCAGGGGAACACAGCGGCCTAGATGTGTGTAAAGAACTGCGGCGCCGCAGTGGCAGTATTGGGATTATTATGCTGTCGGCCCGGGCCCAGGAAATGGATAAAGTCAGCGGGCTGATGATGGGCGCCGACGACTATGTAACCAAGCCATTTAGTCCCAGCGAACTGGTCGCACGGGTAGACGCAGTGTACCGTCGAGTGGCCCTGGCCGGAAAAGGGGCTGGCGGAGAAAACAGCGAAGAAATTCACTCGGGTGATTTCGTGTTGAATTTGCGCAACCGGTATTTAACCCGTCGGGGTGTTCAGATTGAACTGACCCAGGTGGAATTCCAAATTATTGAATATTTCTTTACCCACCCGGGCACAGCGCTAAGCCGTACCGATATTCTGCACCATGTGTGGGGCGGGGCCTACGTAGGGGAAGAAAAAATCGTAGATGTCAACATTCGCCGGCTGCGCATGAAGGTAGAAGACCAGCCTTCGGCCCCGAAGCATATTGTGACAGTGTGGGGCTTTGGTTACCGCTGGGAAGGATAACATAGCAAACAAGGAGAAGAGGAGGGAACCCATGTGAAAAAGAGCATCATGCGGCGTTGGCTACTGAATAACCTGAGCGTGATCGTGGCCGTGTTGGTTGCGCTAATCGTGGTTCTTTCCAATGTTATTTATGCCTATGTGTATAATGGCATTTTGCAGGTGCTAAAAGGGCGCAGCGACGAACTGACTATTATGTTTTCGGATTATACCGATACATCGTCTTCGGATTTTTACCTGAGTGCCCGCACCTATGTAGAAAATTTCCCGGATAAAGCGTCTATGGAAGTATCGGTCATCAATTCCTATGGGTTGTCGGTGATGACCTCCACCGGGTTTGCTCCTGACAATACCCAGGAAAAACCGGATTATGAGCAGGCACGCCGCAGCGAAGAAGGATTTGGCACGTGGACCGGTACGCTTTCTTCCGGTGAAAAAGTTATGGCGGTAACTCGTGTGCTTCACGACAGAAGCGGGGCGGATATAGGGGCTATTCGCTATGTGGTGTCCATGGACAAAGCCGACCGGCAAATTGCAACCCTCATTTTGGCGTTGGTGGCCGGTGGGTTGCTGGTGATTGGCTTTGTGGTGGTGTCCAGTACATTTTTCCTGCGCTCCATCGTCAAACCCATCCGGCAGGTGGGTGCTTCAGCCCGGCGGATTGCGCAGGGGGACTTCAATGTGCGCATTGAAAAACAGAGTAATGACGAAGTGGGGTATTTGTGCGACGCCATCAATGAAATGGCATCCGAATTGGGTGCGGCAGAGAGAATGAAAAATGATTTCATTTCCAGTGTGTCCCATGAACTACGCACCCCACTAACAGCCATTAAAGGATGGGCCGAAACGCTGCAAGGCGGCGGTGTCACAGAGGAAATGAATGCCAGAGGCATGAGCGTCATCATTCGGGAAAGCGAACGGCTTTCCGGACTGGTAGAAGAATTGCTGGATTTTTCGCGGATGCAAAGCGGCCGCATGACGCTGATGATGGACAAACTGGATATTTTGGCGGAATTGGGAGAAGCCGTGTACATGTTCACGGAGCGGGCCGCCGCCGAACACAAAGAACTGATTTACGAAGAACCGGATATGCTTCCGCCTGTGCTGGGGGATATTAACCGTCTGCGTCAGGTGTTTGTCAATATTATCGATAATGCCCTCAAATATACCCAGGAAGGGGGCATGGTGCAGGTGCAAGCCAAGGAACAGGGTACGGATATTGTGGTTATGATTAGCGATGACGGCTGCGGGATTCCGGCGGAACACCTGCCCAAAGTAAAACAGAAATTTTATAAAGCCAATCAGACCGTTCGAGGTTCGGGAATTGGTTTGGCACTAGCTGATGAAATTATTGCCCTGCATGCCGGTCAATTGACCATTGAAAGCCAGGAAGGTGTGGGCACTGTGGTAACCATTCGATTGCCGGCGTTGCATCAGGAATTGCCGGAAACCCCGTCGCAAGGAGGAAATAACGACACCCATGAAGAAACAAAGTAAACGAATTACCAGTATCGGCGGCCAGGCTTTGATGGAAGGTATCCTGATGCGAGGGCCGAAACAGACGTCCATAGCTGTCCGTCTGCCAGATGGAGGGTTGGACGTAAGTACCCAGCCTACCCGCTTTTTAAAAGACCGGGTTCCGCTGTTTAAATGGCCGCTGCTGCGGGGCATTGCAGCTATGTACGATTCCCTGTCGGTAGGATTCCGTGCCATGGAAGAAAGCGTGGAAAAAAGCAGCGGCGAAGAGGAAGAAGCTTCGTCCGGACTTGACCGCTGGCTGGAAGAACACCTGGGCGACAAAATTTATGGTGTTGTGATGGCCATTGGTGGTATTTTAGGGGTGGCGCTGGCGCTGGTATTGTTTTTCCTACTTCCCACACAACTGGTTAACTGGATGAAACTAGCAACCGGAGACGGCATTGAACCGTGGCGTTCGCTCATTGAAGGGGTGTTCCGGTTAGCGTTGTTTGTAGGGTACCTGGCTCTTTGCGGGTGCCAGAAAGATGTGCGAAGAGTGTTCCAGTATCATGGGGCGGAGCACAAAACCATTGCCTGCTACGAAAGCGGCGAAGCGTTAACCGTAGAAAATGTGCGGCACCATTCCCGTTTTCACCCCCGTTGCGGGACAAGTTTTATGGTATTGATGTTACTTATCGGGGTCATCGCGGGCTTTTTTATTCCCATTACGAACCCTTTTTTGCGGATGATTGTCAAATTATTGCTGCTGCCGCTGGTGGTTGGAATCGGGTATGAACTAATTCGTCTGTGTGGACGGTGCGAAAACCTTGTGACCCGCATCATTGCAGCCCCGGGTATGTGGATTCAGCGGCTGTCCACCAAAGAGCCGGACGAGGGTATGATGGAAGCGGCGATTCGTGCGATTGAAGCGGTAATCCCCGAAAATGGGGAAGATTTGGTGGCGTCATGAACCAGGGAGAACTGTATAGGTGGGGGCGCCGAATGCTTTTCGATCACGACATTGATACAGCTGCCTTTGATGCCATGACCCTTTTGTGCCGGTGCCTACAGAAAGACCGGCAACAGATTTTGGTGCATGGAGAAGATCCGGTTTCGCCCGAAGCCGAAACAAGGTACCGGGCCCAAATTGCACAGCGCGCAGCCCGGGAGCCGCTGCAATACCTGCTAGGCGACTGGGAGTTTTTGGATATGACCCTACAGGTCGGGCCGGGGGTGTTGGTGCCAAGGGAAGAAACGGAGCTATTGTGCCGGCAGGCAGCCGCCTTACTGCAACCGGACGGCGTAGGACTGGACCTTTGTGCCGGAACTGGCGCCGTGGCGCTGGGCTTGCAGCGGCTGTGTCCGCAGAAAACGGTGCTGGCTGTGGAAAAATACGAACAGGCTTTTTCGTTTCTGTGCCAGAATATTCAAAAATGGGCACCCGATTGTGTAAAAGCGGTCAAAGCCGATGTTTTGCAAGGGCCCGTAGAAGGAAAATGGCCCCGCCCGGTGGACTTTTTGTTGTCCAATCCCCCCTATGTCACGCCCAAAGCATACGAAGGCTTGCAGGAAGAAGTGAAAAAAGAACCCGCTACGGCCCTGCTGGGCGGCGAAGATGGATTGATTTTTTATCGGGCGATTGCCCAAAAGTGGGTGCCGCTCTTAAAGCCAGGCGGTGTGCTGGCGGTGGAAATTGGCGAAGAACAGGCGGAACCGGTCGGGGCACTGTTTGAACAGGCAGGGCTTTGCCAGGTGAACGTGTACCGGGATTTTCAGGAGCTCGATCGGGTAATAACGGCCAAAAAGCGAACATGAGTTCGAAAAAATGCCGGTTTTGGGAGAAAATCCATTGCTTTTCCCCCCGGTTTTCAGTATACTTATAGCAAACAGGCAACACAAAGCTCACTATATCGGAGGAGTACTTGCATGGCAAATGATAGAAAAGACCGGGTCAGTGTAAAGACTGGCGGCATTGGAGAAGAAGAAAAGAAAAAGGCGCTGGAAACCGCCTTATCACAGATTGAAAAACGTTTTGGTAAGGGCGCTGTGATGCGCCTGGGCCAAAATGAGACGATGCACGTAGATGCCATTTCCACGGGTTCACTGGGACTTGATTTGGCGCTGGGAATTGGCGGCTTGCCTCGCGGACGTATTGTGGAAATCTATGGGCCGGAATCGTCGGGTAAAACGACGCTGGCCTTACACTGCATTGCGGAAGGGCAGAAAAAAGGCGGCTGTGCCGCGTTTATCGACGTGGAACACGCGCTCGATCCGGTTTATGCGGCTGCCCTGGGTGTGGATGTGGATTCGCTGCTTGTATCCCAGCCGGACACCGGTGAACAGGCGCTGGAAATTACCGAAGAACTGGTGCGGTCCGGTGCGATTGACGTCATCGTGGTGGACTCGGTGGCCGCTTTGGTACCCCGGGCCGAAATTGAAGGGGAAATGGGCGATAGTCACGTGGGCCTGCAGGCCCGGCTGATGTCGCAGGCTCTGCGGAAACTGGCCGGTGCCATTTCGAAATCCAACTGCGTAGCTATTTTCATCAACCAGCTGCGTGAAAAAGTGGGCGTTATGTACGGCAATCCGGAAGTGACACCCGGCGGCCGGGCGCTGAAGTTTTACGCTTCGGTGCGTATTGATATTCGTAAAGTAGAAACGCTGAAAAACGGCGGAGAGGTGGTTGGCAGCCATACGAGAGCCAAGGTTGTCAAAAATAAAGTAGCACCGCCGTTCCGCGAAGCTGAATTTGATGTGATGTACGGCAAGGGCATTTCCCGGGATGCGGAACTGCTGGATCTGGCCGTGAAACTGGATATTGTAGAAAAGAGTGGGGCCTGGTTTAGTTACCAGGGCAACCGTTTGGGTCAGGGCCGCGACAATGCCAAGGAATTTTTGAAAAATGCACCGGAACTTTCCCAGGAAATTGAAGATCTGGTGTACCAGAACATGGATAAGCTGTATGGCAAACCGGGTAAAACCGGCGGCGTAAAACCGGTCGAAACCGTACCGGCTGCAGCCGCTCGCCCTGTGGCGGAGGAAAAACCGGCCCAAACCCGTGCCGCTGCCCGCAGCAGCATTGATATTACGGTGGATGACGAATGAACCGGATTGTCGAAATCCGGCCCCGCCGTAAAAAGCTGAGTCTACTTGTACGCGAAGACGGAGAAACCGCCTTGCTGGATAGCACCGTTTTACAGGAAAACGGGGTGCGCCCCGGGCAGGAATTGCCGGACGAAAGATTGCAGGAGCTGTCTGATTTATCGCAGCAGCGCCGCGCCAGGGAAAAAGCGCTGTATCTATTGGAATACCGCAGCCACTCTAAAAAAGAACTGGAAGACAAAATCAGCCGGGTAACGACCCGGGAAGCGGCCCAGGAAGCAGCCGACCGCATGGAAGAATTGGGGCTGATCGATGACGAAGCCTATGCGGCCGACTGTGCCCGGGAACTGGTGTTCCGCAAGGGCTTTTCGTACAGCCGGGCCCGGTTTGAACTGCAAAGGAAAGGCATTGATCGGGAAACGGCGGAATATGCATTGGATGAGCTGCACGCGGATTGGGACGATATTTTGCGTACCTTGATCCAGCGTCGGTACAGCCACTGTTTACAAAATGAAAAAGACCGGCGCCGGGTGGTAAACGCTCTGCTGCGGTTAGGATACCGTTATGATGAAATACGGCCTCTCCTGCGGGAATTCGGGCCGATGGAGGAAGAATAAACAAAGGAGAGTTGAATGATGGCCGCAGAACAGAACAAAAAGAAAGTAAAAGTGGGCATGATCAGCCTGGGCTGTGCCAAAAACCAGGTGGACGGCGAAATGCTGATGGCTTCGCTAGAGGAAAACGGGTTTGAACTGAGCGACGACGTGGGAATTTGCGATATTGCCATTGTGAATACCTGCGGGTTTATTGAAAGCGCAAAAAAAGAATCCATCGAAGAAATTTTGGAACTGTGCAAGCTGAAAGAAGAAGGACGCATTAAAAAAATTGTGGTAACCGGGTGTCTTGCACAGCGTTATCAGGAAGAAATCCGCAAAGAAATCCCGGAGGCCGATGCCGTGCTGGGTATTGGGGCTAACGGGCAAATTGCCGAACATCTGAAAAAACTGTGGGAAGAGGGTACTCCGGTGGAATGTTTCCCGCCCAAGACGGAAATGCCGCTGTGCGGGTCCCGTACGCTGACCACTCCGAGTTATTATGCGTATCTGAAGATCGCAGAGGGGTGCAGCAACGGATGCAGCTATTGTGCGATTCCTATGATTCGGGGTGGATACCGTTCCCGTCCGATGGAAAGCATCATCGCCGAAGCCAAAGGACTGGCGGAAAACGGATGCCGGGAACTGGTGATTATTGCCCAGGATACCAGCCGGTATGGGCTGGACCTGTACGGGGAACTGCGCTTGCCGCAGCTGCTGACCGAACTATGCCATATTGATTCGCTGCGGTGGATTCGGCTACTCTATTGCTACCCGGATACCATCACCGATGAATTACTCAAAGTGATGCGGGAAAATAAAAAAGTGCTGCCGTACATTGATTTGCCGTTGCAGCATGTGTCCGGTCGGGTACTGAAAGCCATGAACCGTCAGGGCGACCGGGAGTCGATTACGAAACTGATTGCCCACATTCGGGAACAGGTGCCGGGTATTACCCTGCGCACTACCTTGATTACGGGTTTCCCCGGAGAAACGGAAGAAGATTTTGCCGAGCTGGCCGAATTTGTCCATGAAACGAAGTTTGACCGCCTGGGCTGCTTTGCCTATTCCCAGGAAGAAGGGACTCCGGCTGCCCGGTTGCCTGGTCAGCTGCCCCAGGAAGTGAAGGAACACCGGGAAGAACTGATCATGGAAGACCAGATGGCCATTATGATGGAAAAAGGAGAGGCCATGGTTGGCAAAACGGTGGAAGTGCTCACCGAAGGTTTTGACCGGTATGCCGAATGTTATTTTGGCCGCACCGCGGCGGATGCCCCCGACGTAGACGGGAAAGTCTTCTTTGTGGCCCAAAAGAAGAAACCCCATTACGGTCAGTTTGTCCGGGTGAAAATTACGGAATGCATTGATGGTGACCTATACGGCGAACTGGCCCGCTGATAGCGGGGAAAAGGAGGCTCTAACATGAATCTACCGAACCGGCTAACGGTGATGCGCATGATTTTGGTGCCGTTTTTTGTGGCTGCCGTGCTTTACCCGTTTCCGCATCATTTCCTGATAGCCTTTATTTTGTTTGCGGTGGCGTCATATACCGACCACTTAGACGGGAAAATTGCCCGCAAACGGAATTTGATTACGAATTTCGGCAAGTTTATGGACCCGCTGGCCGATAAAGTCATGGTGCTTTCGGCTATGGTGTGTTTAGTCAGTCAGGATCTGGCGGATGTCTGGATTGTGGTACTGATGCTGGCACGGGAATTTATGGTTACATCGATTCGCCTGGTGGCAGCCGACCGGGGCCGGGTGATTGCTGCCAATATGTGGGGCAAAGCGAAGACGGTTTCTCAGATTGTTGCGATTTTGGCGGTGTTGCTCATGCAGTACCTGCTGGAACTGGGAAGCATGGGTATTTTGTCCCTGTCGGCGGAAAGCGGACTGATTATGGGCATGGTGGGCGATGTTCTATTGGCAATTGCGGCCTTTTTCACCGTGCTGTCTGGCCTTGTATACTTGCGCCACAACTGGGATATTCTTCGGGAAGGAGCCTGAAAAGGCCTTTACAAGGAACAAAAAAGGTGTATACTGTATAAAAAGGAAAGAAAGGCTGTGCGTGGGAGAAGTATCCTTGAATAAAACCGGCCGCCAGAGAAGGGGCGCCATGAATGTTCGTGGCTGGAAGCGCCCTGGCTTTAGGTTTAAGGGAGAAATGCACCGACGTTGGGGAATAACCCAGGCTGGCCGGGGGAACCGCCGTAAGTTACGGCGAAGTATCCGGGCACGGGTGGCGCCGTTATGCGCCTTCAGAGTGATAAGCTCGGAGTGGAACCGCGGAAACACCGCCTCCGTATGCCGGTTTACGGCGTGCGGAGGTTTTTTGTTTTTCGCCGCGTTGTTCTCCGCCTTTGCTGCCAGAACTAGAGAGAAAGGGAGAGAACGCCTTTTATGTTTGATGAATTGAAACGAGAATTGGATTCGATTATGGCCCGGGACCCAGCGGCTCGCAGCCGGTGGGAAGTATATTTTTTGTATTCCGGATTTAAAGCCGTGCGGGCGTATCGAAAAAGCCACTGGCTCTATGAACACGGCCATTATTTTCTAGCCCGGTGGATCAGCCAGCGGGCCCGGCACAAAACGGGGATAGAAATTCATCCCGGTGCGAAAATCGGCAGAGGACTCTTTATTGACCACGGCATGGGGGTTGTCATTGGGGAAACCACCGAAATCGGCGACGACTGCACGCTGTATCAAAATGTAACCCTGGGGGGAACCGGAAAAGACAAAGGCAAACGGCATCCCACCTTAGGGAACAATGTGCTGATAGGCAGCGGCGCCAAGGTGCTGGGGCCCTTCCGTGTAGGCGATAATGCCCGGGTGGCGGCCGGTGCCGTGGTGCTCAGTGAAGTGCCCGACAACGCGACCGCTGTGGGGGTACCCGCCCGGGTGGTACGCATCAACGGCGAAAAACCGGCCGAATGCACCAGTATGGCGCTGGATCAGGTGCATGTCAGCGACCCGGTGGAACAGGCACTGCAGGAACTGCGCTGCGAAATGGGCGGTTTGGAACAGCAGTTTTACCATCGCAAGCATAAGGAACCGTCCGATGACGAATAAAAAAGAAGGGGAGTTCATTTCATGAAGATCTATAATACCATGACTCGTCAAAAAGAGGAATTTGTGCCTATGGTGCCAGGCGAAGCCAAAATTTACGCCTGCGGCCCGACGGTGTACAATTTTATCCACATTGGCAATGCGCGGCCTATTTGCGTGTTTGATGTGTTGCGCCGCTATTTGGAATATCGAGGCATGAATGTTACGTTCGTGCAGAACTTTACCGATATTGACGATAAGATCATTCGCAAAGCCAATGAAGAGGGGACCGATTATTTGACGGTATCCCGCCGGTATATGGAAGAGTATAAAAAAGACGCCGCAGGGCTGAATGTGCGCCCGGCGACGGTGCATCCGCTGGCCACCGAAAATATTGACGAAATTATCGCCATTATCCGTACTTTGGTAGAAAAGGGGTATGCATACCCGGCCGAAAATGGGGACGTATATTTCCGTACCCGTAAGTTTAATGAATACGGCAAACTGTCCCATCAGCCGTTGGAAGATTTGCAGGCGGGTGCCCGCATCAGCGTGGGTGAAATCAAAGAAGATGCGATGGATTTTGCTGTGTGGAAGGGCAGTAAACCCGGCGAACCCTATTGGGAATCCCCCTGGGGCAAAGGCCGTCCCGGTTGGCATATTGAATGCAGCGCCATGGTGCGCCGTTATCTGGGTACAACCATTGACATTCACTGCGGCGGGCAGGACCTGATTTTCCCCCACCACGAAAACGAAATTGCCCAGAGCGAATGCTGCAACGGAGCCCCGTTTGCCCGGTACTGGATGCACAACGGGTATATCAATGTGGATAATCAGAAGATGAGCAAATCCCTGCACAACTTCTTCACGGTGCGGGAAGTAGCGGAAAAATACGGGTATGAACCCATTCGGTATCTGATGGTATCGTCGCATTACCGTATGCCGATTAACTACAGCACCGACATTCTGGCTCAGTGCCAGGGGGCGCTGAACCGGCTGTATAACTGCCGGGATAACCTGCGCTTCCTGCTGAAGAATGCACAGGTAGAAGAAAAGGAAAACGACGAAGCCGTGCTCGCTTCGTTTGATACCCATCGCGATCATTTTATCAGTGCGATGGAAGATGATCTGAATACCGCTGATGCGGTTTCGGCCTTGTTTGATCTGGTGCGGGATATCAACGGTAGTGTAACCGAAACGCCCAGCCGCCGCCTGTTGCAGGGATCTTTGGACCGGTTGATGGAACTGGCCAATGTCCTGGGGCTTTTGTATAGGGAAGAAGAAACGGACCTGGATAGCGAAATTGAAGCGCTGATTGAAAAACGAGCTCAGGCGCGGAAAAACCGGGATTGGGCTACGGCTGACGCGATTCGTGATGAACTGCGTGCCCGCCATGTGGTACTGGAAGACACCCCGCAGGGCGTGAAATGGCATATTGAGAAGGAATAACATGGCAAAGAAAAAGGAAACGGAACGAAAAACCAATGTGATGCGTTTGCTGGACCAGGCCGGGATTCCCTATACCCCTCATTTTTATGAACACGAAGGGGAACAGGAAGTAGGTGTTGGCGTACACATCGCGGAAGCTCTGGGACAAAACGTGGAGCAAGCATTTAAAACGTTGGTTACCCGGGGCAGTAGCGGCGGATTTTTCGTTTTCGTAATTCCCGTAGCGGAAGAACTTGACTTGAAAAAGGCAGCCCGGGCGGTAGGTGAGAAAAGCGTGGAGATGATTGCCGTTAAAGAAATTTTGGCGGTAACGGGCTACGTACGGGGTGGCTGTTCACCTCTGGGCATGAAAAAGCCGTATCCTACCGTCATCGATGAAAGCTGTCTGCTGTTTGATACCATTTATCTCAGCGCCGGAAAAATCGGGGCGCAGGTGGAAGTGCCGCCAGACAAATTGTGCGACCTTCTCGGCGCCAAAACGATTGATCTGATACAAGAAAGGAGACGTTAATGTATGAATCCACTGATCTATGCTCATCGTGGGGCTAGCGCGTATGCGCCGGAAAACACCATGTCCGCTTTCCATGAAGCGGCTCGCCGGTATGCCGACGGTATTGAACTGGACGTGCAAATGACCAAAGACGGCGTTATTGTGGTGATGCACGATGAAGATGTTTCGCGTACCACCAATAGCCAGGGGCTGGTGCGGGAAAAGACCCTGAAAGAAATTAAGGACTTAGATGCCGGCGGATGGTACAGCCGTCTGTATGTGGGTGAAAAAGTGCCCACCCTGGAAGAAGTGCTCACCTTTTTACAGGGGAATTCCTTGCGGCTGAACATTGAAATCAAGACCTGCTCGGCCTGGTATGACAAAGAGCTCACCCGCCGTACCGTTTCCCTCGTACAGCAAAGCGGCATAAAAGACCGGGTTATCTTCTCTTCCTTTGAACATCGCAGCCTGCTCGATGCCAAAGAACTGGATGATACCATTCCCTGTGGGCTTTTGTACGTGGGGAATCTCATTCACCCGGGCCGCTATGCGAAGGCAGTAGGGGTCGAGTACATTCATCCGTGCTGGGACAATTTGGACCGCCAGGGTGTGGAAGATTGCCGCGAAAACGGTATTGAAATTCACCCCTGGACCATTAATGATCCCACATCCCGAGATGCCATGTTGGCGTTTGAATGTGAGCATTTGATTACCAATTATCCCGACATCCTATATCGTTAAAAGAAAAAAGAACCGTCCACATGGTTGGGCGGTTCTTTTTTGGGGCAAAACCTTCAAACTTCCGGGGAAGCCTAGAAAGGAAAAGAAAGATAGTTCTTTTAAAGAAATATTATATTTGTGGACTTTGCTATAATGGGGGGCGAAAAGGGCGGATAGCCCGCCTATGAGATTGTATTGAAGAAAGGATGACGCTTGTATGGCAAAAAATACAGCGATCGCACTGCGCAATCAGGTGGTTTACTCTGTTTATGTGCGTAACCACACGAATGAAGGCACGTTTGCAGCCGTAGAAAAGGATCTTGACCGAATCAAGGCACTGGGAACGGATATCGTTTGGCTTATGCCGATTCATCCCATTGGGGAAGAAGCTCGCAAGGGCCAGGCCGGCAGCCCGTACGCTATTCGTGATTACCGGGACATCAACCCCGCTTATGGTACGCGGGCCGATTTCTGCCATTTGGTAGATGCGATCCATGCCCGGGGCATGAAATGCATCATTGACGTGGTATATAATCATACCTCCCCCGATTCCTGGCTGCGCAACCACCACCCTGAGTGGTTCTTCCACAAAGCCGACGGAAGTTTTGGCAACCAGGTAGCCGACTGGGGTGATATTATCGACCTGGATTACATCCATAACCCGGATTTGTGGGATTACCAGATTGATACGCTAAAAATGTGGGCTTCTATTGTCGATGGCTTCCGCTGCGACGTAGCACCGCTGGTACCCATGGAATTTTGGGAACGTGCCCGTCAGGAAGTGGCCCAGATTAACCCCGATTGTATTTGGCTCGCGGAATCGGTGGAACCGTCGTTTGTAAAAGAAAATCGCGATCACGGAGTGTATGCGGCCAGCGATTGTGAAACGTACAGCGCTTTCGACATGGAATACGACTATGATATGAAAGAATATTACCGGGATTATCTGGATCGGAAAATTCCGCTGAGCCGGTATGTGGAAATGCTGCTGCGTCAGGAAATGATCTATCCGCAGAACTATGTAAAAATGCGGCATCTGGAAAACCACGACAACCCCCGTGCCCGGGATCTGATCCCCGAAATGCCCCGGCTGATAAACTGGACAGCGTTTATGTATTTCCTGCGGGGCAGCATGCTGTTGTTCGGCGGTCAGGAAAAAGCCATTGCCCATTTGCCGGATTTGTTCAACGTAGATCCGGTAGATTGGAATGGCGAAGGAACAGAAGATTTAACACAGCTGATGCAGAGTCTGTATGCGATTAAGCACGATGCAATTTTGGCAGATGGACTGCTGGAGATGAAGGCCGACGATGAACAGGATGTGGCTACGATTGTTTACCGTAAAGATGGACGCACCTGTGTGGGTGTGTTTAGTCTGATGGCGAATCAGGCGCATGTACCGGTTCCGGCAGCGGATGGTATTTATCAAAACCGAGTAGACGGCCAGAATGTAACGGTGAAAAACGGCGAATTGATTGTCGAAGGCAGACCGGTTATTTTTGACTGCTAAAACTGCTAAAAAGGGAACGACGAATTTTCCACCGTTTACTTGTAAACGGTGGAAAATTTTCTTTTACAGGAAAATATCCTGGCATACCGTAAAAGGGGAGAAAGGGAGTCAATCAGATGAAAAGGGCAGCCATCATAAAAGCATTTTTGAAAGCGCGCCGCTGGCGAATGATAAGCGGTTTGTGCTGCCTGGGGTTTGCCATAGCGATAACCGTGATAGGGTCTCTTCCCCGGTTGCCCATGATTTGTTTAGTGGGAGTGTGTTTTCTGTGCCTACTAGGATTTTGGTGTGCCGATCTGGTGGCTTTTCGGCGCCGGTATCAATGGTTAGTCACTATCAGTGATTCCGATAATCATTGTGATTGGGCGAAACTGGAAGGTCCCAAAGCAGAGGATGATATAGAAAAAATGTATCGCTCTCTTTTGCAACAGAAAGAAAACGATAAAAAGGCACTGACCCAAGACGCCCGGCAGCAAAGAAAGGAACAAACTGACTGTTATATTCGGTGGATAAGCCAGATGAAACCCCCAATTTCGGCTATGCGGCTGTTACTGCAGAGTGTGCCGTCTCAGCAGAGGGAAGACATATACGCCGAGTTGTTCCGAATGGAACATTGTGTGGATATGGCTCTTTTCTATCAGCGGTTATTTAGCGATAGCCATGATATGGTGATGAAAAAGTATTCGCTGCAAACGATTGTAAAAGGTACAGTGCGAAAATTCGCCCGGTTATTTGAACAAAAAGGAATTCAGCTGCAAATGGGACCGATGGAAGGTACGGTAGTCACCGACGAAAAATGGTTGGGATTTGCCATTTCCCAGGTACTTGCCAATGCATTGGCCTATACTCCGGAAGGGGGGAGGGTAGTACTGGCAAAAGAGGAACCATGTACGCTGCTGATTGCCGATTCGGGCGTGGGAATCGAACCGGAAGAACTGCCAAAGGTGTTTGAAAAGGGATATGTCGGCAGTAAAAACCCGCGGGAAAAAGCATCCGCAGGTTTGGGGCTTTATGTAACGCAAAGAGCCCTAGCCCTTATGGGACATAATATCGAAATACAAAGCCGGCCGGGACGGGGTACACTGGTAAAATTGGTGTTGGAAAATGCAGGACAAGCATCCCCAAAATCGGAATAAAGGGTATAGGGTCGAAGAAAGGCAAAGAGGAAAAAATCTTTCTT
>CAJKJS010000002.1 GCA_905200265.1 uncultured Oscillospiraceae bacterium | reverse complement strand
TTATTCTTCGGTTTTCGTCTGCTGCGAAGTGGCCGACGGAACCTGAATATTTCCGTCCTCATCCACATAGGCCCCATAGAAATAGGCATCGAGCAAATCGCGAACCACATTCATCGAATAGGTGGCTTTGTCACCATATTCAATCACAACCACAATGGCAATTTTGGGATCATCGTACGGTGCATAGCCCACAAACAGTTCGTTATCCGAATGGCTGGGGTTTTCGGCCGTACCGGTTTTACCTGCTACAGCAATCCCATAATCCGCCAAAGAACGACCGGTACCGTCCGAAGAAGCACACACAGCCCGCAGACCTTCCTGCACAATTTGCAGGTTTTCTAAATCCACGCCGCAGTGGTTGAGTTCTTCCCGTCCAATCTGTTCAATCACTTCTTCTCCGGTATAATCGGTGATCTTGTCTTCCAAATGCAGCCGGATACGCACCCCATCGTTCGCGATGGTGGTGATATAGCTGGCCAGTTGTACGGGGGTAAACGAGTTATCGCTCTGCCCAATAGACGCCTGTACCGTAATACCGCTGGTCCAGCTACTGCCGTGGTTCTTTTCATAATCTGTAGGATTGGCCAGCAAGCCATCCCCTTCACTGACTTCTACACCACTAGGTTCGCCCAGCCCGAACAGCGTTCCATAGGCATCAATTTTTTCAATCCCCAGCCGGCGGCCCGTTTCACAGAAGAACACGTTGCACGATCTTTCCAGCGCCGTGATCACGTTGATCGAACCATGGGTTCCCATACAACCTAGCGTAAACCCAGTATCGGCAAAGTAATCGTACACACCGCTGCAGTGAATGGTAGTATCTTCTGTTAGTACCCCTTCCTGTAAGGCGGCGGAGGCCACCAACGGTTTAAATGTCGAACCGGGGGTAAACTGTCCGCTAAAGGCGCGGTTTACCATCGGATTCGTTTCGTCTTCGTTAATTTTTTCATTGTATTCGGCATTGGTCAGGTATTCGTTGATATCATAGGTCGGGAATGTGGAAGCACACAGAATTCCTCCTGTTTCCACATCGACCATAATAGCGGCACCAGCCACACAGTCCTGGCCATACCAGTCATCATCCGCCGATGTCTGTCCGGCTTCCGCAGAAGCCTTCACATTTTTCGCCAACGATGCATTGGCCACTTCCTGAATACGGGAATTGAGAGTCAGCCACACGGTATTCCCCGCTTCGGGTTCCACGGTCACCTCATCCTGCGTCACTTCTCCGTTACTGTCAATGGACAGCTCTTCTTTTCCATATGTGCCACGCAGTTCGCTTTCAAAGACAGATTCAATGCCGCTTTTCCCAATCACATCATCGTACGTATACCCCGAGAGATTGTCTTCAGAATATAACCGCCCTTCTTCTTTGAGCGTATCGTACTGGTCCTGGCTGAGGTATCCCGTTTGTCCAATGATATGCGGTGCCAGCGAGCCGTCGGTATATTCCCGCACAGTGCCTACCTGTACATAGACCCCCGGCAATTCCAGACTTTTTTCGCTGATAATCTGCATCGTATCGCTGCTAACATCGTCTGAAAACAGATACGGATTATAGTACCCAAACTGATTTTTCAGCATGTTATAGCGTACCGAAATAATATCCCGCTGTTCCTCTTTCGTATAGCCTTCACATTCGAACATTTCCACAAACTGAGCCATGCATTGGTCGGCTGTGGCGTAGTCGTTCACATTCAGCATACTGGAACTCTTCATATACGAAATTTCGCTGTCGCTGTCGGCGCGAAATTCATAGGTCCCATCCTCGTTTAGTTCAATGGGCAAATTATCGATCCACTCTTCCTCCCGCTCTTCCAGCAACTGTATCAAAGCAAGAATGGTGTCATTGATGGTATCCATATCCACTTCCGTGCGTTTAAACGCAATTTGGTACGTGGTACGGTTGGCTGCCAGTGCGTTCCCCTCATTATCCAGAATTTCCCCTCGAGCTGCCGTCAACTTAATAAACGACGAAGTGGAAGAATCAGAAAGCTGTAAAAACGTTTCCCCTTCTACCAGCTGCCATTGCACAAGACGAATGGCATACACGCCAAATACGATCAGGATAACGAGACACAAAAATAGTGGACGCGCTACCTTTTGCAGCTTTTTCAAAACGGCATGTCTCCTTTCTTAAAACCTCTGGGATCATTCCCCTTAGTCCTGTGCCGAACGCAGGCGCATAAAGAATGCGCGGTTGAAAAAATACGTAACCGGTGTCCAGATTACGGTAATCCCGTACCTGGGTAGATAATGATGCGTCAGGGCATATACATGGTACTGTTCATACACCAGCACATAATCAAATACCCAATCGCACACAAACACCAGCGCTAGTGCTCCTATACTTACAAGAAACGCCGTTAGCACATTATTGCGCAGCAAATTACGGCTGAAACTGCTGATGATATAACACAGCACCGCCATGATGAGCGCATGCATACCCATGACGCCGCCCATCCCATAGTCCACCAGCAATCCGCCAAAAACCCCAAAAGCCATGGCGGGAATTTCGCTTTCAAACTGGGCAATCGCGATCATACACAAAAACAGAAAGGAAGGCCTCTCCCCCCATAAACTGAACATCAGCCCGGGGGTCTCCTGTAAAATAAATAGCACAATGAGTTCCAGGGAATATGCCAGGTACCGAATGGCTTTTCGTCTATCCATCAGGAATCCCCTTTCGCACTTTCCTCACTGCTTTCGCCGCTGGTCTCTTTTTCGCTATTTTCTTGGGATGTTGTGTCCGTTGTCGATTCACTGATTTCGCCCTTG
Source organism: uncultured Oscillospiraceae bacterium (assembly GCA_905200265.1). Classification (GTDB taxonomy): domain Bacteria; phylum Bacillota; class Clostridia; order Oscillospirales; family Acutalibacteraceae; genus Heritagella. Next base: position 20,550 of record CAJKJS010000002.1, on the reverse strand, counting down.
CCGTAGAAATCGGTAATGACAAACACATCATGCACTTCTTTGACATCGACATACGGTTCGATCAGTGCGCAGCGGGTCACCCCACCATCGGATACTTCCAGACTTTTTACCTGTCCTACGATTAAATCCTTGGGAAAAATACCGGCTAAACCTGTGGTGGTGATAATGTCGCCTTCTTCCAGCTTTGTTTCATCTGTTAGGTACGACATCCGCACAAGCCCCTGATCGGCCAGCAACAAATCGGAACTGACAACGCCACTTTCCCGTTTTTCTTTGCTGATGACGCCAATATTTGTGTCCGGCGATAAAATGGTCGTTACATAACTGGTAGTGGCTTCCACTTTGGAAACCCAACCAACTACGCCCTCGCTGGTAATCACCGGGTCATTCACGCTGATCCCCGACAAGCGTCCCTGATCGATGGTAAAACCGCCAAACAGTTCGGCCGGATCACGGCTGATAACCGCCGCCGACACCATTTGAAAATCGTCGTTGTTTTCTTTGATTTCCAAAATCGACTCATACTGTTCGTTTTTCTGCTTCATTTCGTAGTAATCCACCAGCTGATCCCGTAGCTGCTGATTTTCTTCTTCCAGTTTCCGGATCTCTTCCTGTAATTCTTCGATTGATACCGTTGCATTTTCCACGGCTGCCGAAGCGTTGTTTACGGTTAACGTCGAAACTCTCTCCAGCGGCGACGACACAAACGAAAACAGGCTGGCCGTCAGCGTACCGTCCATACTGGCGCTATACAGCATAAAAGCCAGCAAAACAGCCACGGTGCCCAGCAGCACCCGGAAATTATGCGTATGAAAAAAGTCTTTCACACCAAATCCCCCCATCGGCCCCTATGGGGCTGTTTTTCTCGGGAAAACAAAGCGCGGGGAGCCGTTTATCTCACAGCCCTCCGCACTTTCCATCCTTTTTCGCCTTATCTTCTGCGGGCTTTGTAGTACGAAGCCGGCATGGTGATTTCCAGCCGTTTGCCGGTCCCGTCTACGACGCAGTCCAGCGGCCGTTCCGCTACATGTACCGGCATACCGGTTTCGCGGCTCACCAGCTGATCCAGGCCCCGCAGCAGGGCACCGCCACCCGTCAGCATAATCCCGTGGTCGATAATATCCGCCGACAGTTCCGGCGGTGTTTTTTCCAACGTATTTTTAATGGCTTCCACAATGGTCTGCAGCGAATCGCCCAGCGCTTCGCGCACTTCATCCGCCGAAACCACCACGTTTTTCGGCAGGCCATCCACCAGGTTACGCCCCTTGATTTCCATGGTGGCGTTTTCGGTATCTTCGGTGGGATAAGCCGACCCAATGCGAATCTTGATTTCTTCTGCCGTACGTTCACCGATCAGCAGGTTGTACTTCTTTTTCACATAGGAAATAATCGCTTCATCAAATTTATCCCCGGCCACACGCACGGAAACCGATGTGACGATATCCCCCAAGGAGATCACAGCCACTTCTGCCGTACCGCCGCCAATATCGACGACCATGCTGCCAGTGGGTTCTGCCACAGGCAGCCCTGCGCCAATAGCAGCCGCCATGGGTTCTTCAATCAATTCTACATCTTTGGCACCAGCCTGACGGGCCGCATCTTCTACAGCGCGGCGCTCTACTTCCGTTACACCGGAGGGGATACATACGACCACGCGGGGACGGCTAAAGGAGCTATTGTGCAGCGCTTTACGAATGAAATGTTTGAGCATGGTGGCCGTTACGTCAAAATCGGCAATAACGCCATCTTTCAGCGGACGAACTGCCACAATGGAACCGGGCGTACGGCCAATCATTTCCTTCGCCTGCGTACCCACGGCCAGTACATCTTCGGTGCGCACATCCACCGCTACTACCGAAGGTTCACGCATGACAATCCCCTTGCCCTTCATGAATACCAGCGTATTTGCGGTACCCAGATCAATCCCGATATCTTTTGAAAACATGAATGCTTCCCCTTTCCCATTCAGCATGCAAAATCCGCCCCAGCAATCCTGCCTGGCGGCTTTGGTTTTTATTGTTAATTAAGGTAAAAACTATGAAAACGCAAAAGCGTCCCTTTGGTGCCTATTATACCGCTTTTTTGGCTTTTACTCAACCGAAAATTGCCCAGGGGTCTGGTTTTTTGTGTTTTTCGGCGGGAATGAAAAAACCTGCCCGCTACAACATCGCACTTTTCGTATAACTTACCGGGCAAATACGGACGGAATATGAAAAAAACGCAAAATTTCCGCAAATTTTCGCATAATGGTCAACGGCACCATTTTTTTCACAGCTTTACTCTTTAATGTGGATGCGGCTATACAACAAAATGGCGACAAAAAGCAAGATGGCCTGGGCTACATTGATATCCACCGTCAGTCCAAAATTCACCTGCAAAATCGCCAGATCCAATGTACTGGGCTGCAATCCAAACTGGGCACTGAGTCCCAGCCAACTTAAAAAGGACACGCCTTGGCTTACATCTCCCACAACTTTGCCAAGCACCACCGCCAATACTAATAATACCACCAGCAGTAAGGTGCGCAAAATTCCTTTTTTCATGACAATCCTCCTTTTCGTTACCGGATACCGGTCGATCCAAACCCGTTTTCACCCCGGGCCGTTTCTTCCAGGCTGTCTACTTCCCGGACACCGCCCATCCACACAGGCATAACCACTAGTTGGGCAATGCGGTCCCCCGGGGCAATGGTATAACTTTCCTGGGAAAAATTGCAAAGCCCCACGCACACTTCTCCCCGGTAGTCACTGTCGATGACTCCCACACCATTGGAAAGTGCAATTCCTTTGCGCGTTCCTAATCCACTGCGGGCAAATACAAAACCGGCCCATCCTTCAGGCAACGCCATGGCAAATCCTGTGGGAATCAACACCCTTTCCCCCGGCTGCAATACATACGGTTCGTTTATGCAGGCGCACACATCCATCCCTGCACTACCCGGAGTTGCTCTCCGCGGCAAAATAGCCTGCTGACGTACTTTTTTTATACTGATTTCGTTCATTTCGATCCTCATTTCACCGGCGCTCTGAGAGATTTCCCCCGGCTTTCCCCAGCTTTTCAACATTTTAAACAGAGTTTTCAACTCTCTTGCCATCCGTGGACATAAAGCCCGCGGGTACTGGGTCCTGGGCATGGTTTTCCTTCCCTGGCACAGCGCAGAATCTCGTCACATTCCACCATATTTTCCACTGTAAACCGCAAAACGGCAAAGTCCTGGCCCTGCATCTCCGCCTGCCGGCCTGTCATACACAGGGGCACACTGTTGAGCACCTCAATCTGACGGCTACCGCCACTATTCCGGCAAAAAACAGGAAAAGCGGCCCCTTTTCGATCTGTCAAAACCGGCGGTTGCGCACAATGCTGACACCCACCCGGTGCGTTGGCCGCCGGGCAGTTACGGCACAGCATGAGAGGCAGGCGGCCATATAGAAGCAATCCTCGCGGAATATTGGCACCCATACGGGCCGCTTTTGTCAGCGGTAATTCAAAGGAAAGCTCCTGAGACAGTACCCCTAATTGTTCCAATTTCTGCAGGGACGCTGTGTTCGTTACATTCAGGGAAAAACCTCCATGGCAATTCATCCCCTCTTGGCGGGCCAAAGCCAGTGCGCCCAAGGAACCACACCATACATCCAGGAATCCAGCCGCTTTCTTTTCCCGCAAATACCGGCGTACCGTTTCTTCTCCACCAAAAAAGGCGCGGGGCATTTCAGCTCCTAAACGGTACCCTTTTTGTCTCAAGGTTTCCCAGGCAGATAACGGGACTTCCAGGGGCAGATAAATCTTTTCACAAAAACGGGCTTCTTCCCCTATTTGCTGAACCGAAGCATAATGAGCGCGCAACGGGATAGGATGTAGATGTCCCTTATGGAGCACCGAACATGTTGGCATATCCGGCATTGTAAAGGCGTGAGGGGAACGATGTTTCCGCTTATCGGTCAGTTCTTCGATCACCTGGCGCCGCAGTTGATTGACAGCAGAAATCGGGGCCGTGGCTCCTTCTTCAATTTGGCATTCAATATTTCCAGGGAGGAATGGGGTTCCTCCGGTCTTTTCCAACTGTTCCTGACAACGTACCGGGTCCATGGGGCGCACCCGGGCTTCCTCGGCCTGGGTGGGGGAAACAGCAAACGCCGAAAATCCGTCGCCATCCCTAGCTGCCAGAGTCAGACATTCTCCTTTTTCCACGGTTAAAATCATGTCCACCGGTACCCGGGGGCGCTCCGCCCGGTAGATCTCCCGCAACCGGGTCATCACGTCTTTGGTCGAAGCGGTCACATCTTCATAGGTACGGGTACCAAACATGTCCCGTCCCCGCTGGTCGTCAAGATAACCCGTTGTAAAACCAGAACGCGAAAATACAGCGCGTAAATCGTGCAGATCACGCAAACTCACGCCTTGCCCATCAGCATCCCGCCGGCAGCCGGCCACAGCACCCGCCACATATTCCGGCCGTTTCATGCGGCCTTCGATTTTGGCGGACATAATCCCCGCCTTCTGTAATTCTGAAAGCCGGCCTATCATCGAAAGATCTTTTAAACTTAAATCATGCCCGGTACCACGGGGCGCTGCAAAAGGCAGACGGCAGGGCTGTTTACACCGACCCCGGTTTCCGCTTTGCCCACCCAATACGGCGCTGAAATAGCACTGTCCCGATACCGACATGCATAAAGCCCCATGGGCAAAAGCTTCCAGTTCCACATCGGGCACCCGATCCGCTACCTGCCGGATTTCCTTTAGGGACATTTCCCGGGCCAACACCACACGGGTGGCGCCCATTTCCTTTAAAAGCGCAGCCCCTTCCGGCGTGTGCAGGCTCATTTGTGTTGAAGCGTGCAGCGGTAAAGACGGCGCCGCCTTCTGCAATAAGGCAAAAAGCCCCAGATCCTGCACAATAATGGCATCCACCGGCAGCGAGCAGGCATACTCAATCAACTTTAGTGCCTGAGGCAGCTCCTCATCCGTCAAAAGGGTGTTGACCGTCAAATGGACATCTACCCCGTAGGCATGGCAATAGGCGACCGCTTCCTTTAGTTCTTCGCGGTTAAAATTCCGGGCCGATGCCCGGGCGCTGAACGCGTCGGCCCCCAGGTATACTTCGTCAGCCCCAGCCCGTACAGCCGCTGTGAGAGCTTCCATACTGCCGGCCGGTGCCAAAATCCGGATTCTGTCGGGCTGTTTTTTCTTTTTGTCCATCCGGGACAAACTCCTTTCTCCAAAAAGCCGGACAAAATTTCTGCCCTGCAGGGGCTCCCTGTAGGGCAGAAATTGTCTTCACAAAACGGGACGGCTTTTATTCTTCCTTTTTTTCAAAAAAGCTCATAAATCCTTCTTGTTCCGGCGTAATATCCCGGTGCAAAGGATTGTAAAAACTGCCGTGAACCGGTGCAGGGGTATCGCCGTTTGTTTTCTTCACCGGTACGTCCGCTTCTTCACCGCTGTCCTCTTTTTTCTGTTCTTCCGTTAACCGCGCACGCAGTGTTTGGATTTCCTTTTTCAAATGTTCAATTTCTTTCCGTGCTTCGTCCGCTTCCATCCGGGCCCGGGACGAATCGCTCAAATAATCCCGCACCTGGGCACGCATCCCTTCGGTCAGCTCTTCTTGCTTATGTTTTTCGTCGCAGTAACTCAGGGCCGTTACCACAGCCGCTTTCACCAGGGAAACACCTTCATTATTTGTTGTGAGCGACAAAATGGCGTTCTCCACTTCTTTTCCTACTTTTACCACATATTCCTGCTCATCTTCCGTCAACAAAGCGCAGGAGATCCCGCAAATATTCAGTTTGACCTTGTTTTTGCTCATAACAGCTCCCGTCCTTTTCCGGGGAATGATCTCCCTCTGTTTTCATTTCTTATTATACGGCATTTGAGCACGGGTGAAAAGCCCCGTTACAAGGAAAAAAACGTTTTCCTAAGCAAAATAACGAAAATTTCCTTCTTCCAGTTTTTTCCTTGCCAATCTGAGGAAAAACCGTTATACTTAGCTATAGGTCTGTATGGACGCAATTCGTGCAGATTTTTTTATTTTCTCTATTGTTTTTCACCATTTATGATTTTTTTATATTCCACTTTCTTTAAATATGTGGAATGACAAACCTATTTATATGGAGGGTATTGCTATGAAATTTGACCTCACATCTTCTCAGGTCAAAACCATGATTGTGGATAAGCTTTCCCACAACTTCGGCGTCAGCCCGGAAAATGCGACTGACGAACAGTTTTATAAGGCCTGCGCCCTGATTCTGCGGGATCAAATGGTGTGTCGTTACAGTGAACTGCGCAAAAAGGCAAACGAAGCCGGCACGAAATGCGTATACTATTTATGTATGGAATTCCTGCTGGGCCGTTCCCTGCGCAACACCCTTTTCAATCTGAATTTGGAAGAAACCTTCCGTAGTGCGTTGAGTGCACTGGATGTAAAACTGGATAACTTGTTTGAGCAGGAACCCGATGCCGGTTTGGGCAACGGGGGACTGGGCCGGTTGGCCGCCTGTTTCCTGGACGGCCTGGCTTCCCAGGGATACAGTGCCATGGGCTACAGCTTGCGGTATGAATACGGTATTTTCCGCCAGAAACTGGTGGAAGGTTGGCAAACCGAACTGCCCGACTTCTGGCTGCCCGGTGGCCGTGTGTGGATGCAGGAAGTGCCCGAATCGGCGGTGGAAGTTCGTTTGGACGGTCACATTGAAGAAACCTGGGATAACAACTTCCATGTAACCCGTCACAAGGATTACACGGCCCTGACGGCAACTCCGTACGACATGTATATTGCCGGTAAAGATGGCAAGGGCGTTGCACGGCTGCGTTTGTGGAAGGCCGACGCCGCTACGTTTGATATGGGGCTTTTCAACTCCGGTAATTATATGCGCGCCATGGAACGGGAAGCTATGGCGGAAGTGATTACCAAAGTTCTGTATCCCGAAGACAACCATGCCGAAGGTAAGAGCCTGCGCCTGATGCAGCAGTACTTCCTGGTATCGGCTACGATTCAGGATATTATTCGCCGTCATTTGCTTCACCATGCTTCGCTGGACGATCTCCCTGAGTGTGCGGCTATTCATCTGAACGATACGCACCCGGTTCTGGTTATTCCGGAAATGATGCGTATTATGCTTGATGAATGCGGCTATGGTTGGGACAACGCTTGGGATATTGTTACTCGCACGGTAGGTTATACCAACCATACGGTTATGGCCGAAGCACTGGAATGTTGGGGTGTGGATCTGTTCAAATTCCACCTGCCCCGTGTATATCAGATTGTGGAAGAAATTAACCGCCGTTTCTGTGCCGAAATGCATGCCCGCGGCGTAGATGGTTATAAAGTAGGCCGTATGGCACCTCTTAATGATGGTTATGTCAAAATGGCCAATCTGGCTGTGCTCAGCAGCCACCATGTAAACGGTGTTTCGGCGCTGCACAGCGAAATTCTGAAAGATTCGGTGTTCCACGATTTCTATACGGTAATGCCGCAAAAGTTCACGAATGTTACGAACGGCATTGCCCATCGCCGTTGGCTCAATCAGGCAAACCCGGAATTGGCCGCTTTGATTACGGAACTGATTGGCGAAGGCTATATCTATGATGCTTCCGAGCTGGAGAAACTACTGCCCTATCAGAACGATGCTTCGGTTCTCAGCCGCATGCAGGAAATTAAGCGGGCAAATAAGGAAAAGCTGGCCGCGTATGTGAAAAAGGCCAATGGCATTACTTTGGACCCCAATTCCATTTTTGATGTACAGGTTAAGCGCATGCACGAATATAAGCGCCAGCACATGAATGCACTGCACATCCTGGCCGAATACCAGTGGCTGCGTGAGAATCCTCAGGCTGATTATGTACCCCATACCTATTTCTTTGGGGCTAAGAGTGCGCCGGGGTATCATTTTGCCAAACAAATGATCCGCTTCATCGTTACACTGGGCAATGTAATTAACAACGACCCGCGTGTCAACCAGAAGCTAAAAGTCGTGTTCATGGAAAATTACTCGGTTTCTCTGGCAGAATTGATGATTCCTGCCGCCGAAATCAGTGAACAGATTTCCCTGGCCGGTACAGAAGCCAGTGGTACGTCGAACATGAAGTTCATGATCAACTCGGCTTTGACGCTGGGTACACTGGACGGCGCTAACGTGGAAATCCACGACGCCGTGGGCAGTGAAAATATGTTCTTGTTTGGTTTGACGACACCGGAAGTCAATTCCCTCAAACGCGGGTATAACCCCCGGGTCTATGTCGATAATAACCCTGTCATTCGCAAAGCGATTGAAGAAGTCAACCGTGGTATTGGCGGTGTGAACTTCGATGAAATTTATCGTTCGCTCACCAGTTCTGACCCGTATATGGTCATGGCCGACTTTGAATCGTACAGCACGGCGCAGAAGAAAGCCCAGAACCTCTACCGTTCCGATCCCACAACCTGGACGCGTATGGGTCTGATCAATACCGCTCATGCCGGTATTTTTGCGGCGGACCGCGCCATTCGCGAGTATGCGGATAATATCTGGTTTGCTTCTCCCATTCCGGACGATACGGAAAAGGAATAAGCTCTCCTGATTCCATAAAAGGCGGCCTGATCTCAAGCCGCCTTTTCTCTATTTCCGTATAGTAAAGGAATGACGTAATCATGTTTAATTCGCGCAGCCCGATCTACCGCTGTCCCACCGGGGCAGTTGCCGATGGAACGAATATTCATTTTAAAATCAACCTGCCGCGCAACCTGCGGGTTACCGGCGCCTATTTGTGCATGGAAAACGATAACGGCCCCGTGTGCCGCGATTCCATGTTTTGGTGCGGCCAGCAAGACGCCAGCAACGAATGGTGGGAATGTGACTATACCCCCAAAACCCCAGGTCTATATTTCTACTATTTTGAAATTTTAACCTGGAGCGGTACCATGCGCCTGTCCCGCGTACAGGGAGGCGAAGCTGTTTTAGGCGGTATGGAACGCTGGCAGCTCACGGTCTACCGTCACGACTACACGTCTCCGGATTGGCCGGCTGGCGGGATTATGTATCAGATTTTCCCCGACCGCTTTGCCTCTTCGGGAATCAAAAAAGAAAATGTGCCGTCCGACCGGCACGGCCATGCCGACTGGTTGGAAGAACCCGAATGGCGTCCCAATGAACGAGGCGAAGTGCTCAACAAAGATTTCTTTGGCGGCGACTTGCGGGGCATTGAAGAAAAATTGCCGTACCTGAAAGAATTAGGGGTCACGTGCCTGTATTTAAACCCCATTTTCGAGTCCCACTCGAACCATCGGTACGACACCGCTAATTATGAAAACATCGATCCGATTCTTGGCACCGTTGATGACTTCAAACGGTTGGCAAACTGTGCCAAGTCTTTTGGTATACGTTTGATGCTTGATGGGGTGTTCAGCCACACAGGTAGCGATAGTATCTATTTCAACAAAGAAAACCGGTACCCCACTCCTGGCGCCTGCCAATCGCAGGACAGCCCCTATTACTCGTGGTACTCGTTTTCTCAGTGGCCCAACCAGTATAACTGCTGGTGGGGATTTCCCACGTTGCCCAATGTAGACGAAACAAATCCCTCATTTGATGCCTATATCAACGGGGAACATGGTATTTGCCGCACGTGGCTACACCGTGGAGCATCGGCTTGGCGGCTGGATGTTGCCGACGAACTGCCGGATGCCTTCCTTGATCACTTTAATGCCGCCGCTAAAGCGGAAGATCCCCAAGCAATTGTGCTGGGTGAAGTTTGGGAAGATGCCAGCAATAAATCGGCTTATGGGGTACGCCGCCGGTATTTATTGGGCGGTCAGCTGGATTCCGTGATGAACTATCCGTTCCGTGACGCCATTCTTGGCTTTTTGCGAGGCGGTAACCCGTCGGATATGATGGAGATCATCCTGAATGTACTGGAAAACTACCCGCCGCATGTGATTCGTATTTTGATGAACCACATTGGCACCCACGACACCGACCGGGCCATTACGGCTTTGGCCGGAGAGCCGGCCGGGAACCGGGGCCGGGACTGGCAGAGTGTTACCCACATGACGCCAGAACAGTACAGCCGGGGCATTACGCTGATGAAACTGGCTTCCGTTATGCAGTATACCCTACCCGGTGTTCCCTGCATTTATTACGGTGATGAAGCCGGTGTAGAAGGCTACCGTGATCCGTTTAACCGCACGTGCTACCCTTGGGGCCAGGAAAATCAGGAACTGCTGGATTGGTACCGCCAACTGGGTACTTTGCGGAAAAGCTTACCTTGCCTGCGGGACGGCAGTTTTGAACCGCTGATGGCCTATGGCCATACCATTTCCTATTTGCGCCGCGGCGCCGGTCAGGAATTGATGATTGCTGTTAATGCCGGACATGAACCTGCTGATATTCCGGTAGCTCCCTGGTGGGGCGAAAGCCGTACGCTTTTGGGAGAACGGGATGAAAATGGTTGCCTGCCGCCTTTATCTTGCCTTGTTATGGTTCGTTCTGTAAAAGGCGAAGATGATGACGAGGAAGCAGAAGAAATAAAATCCGATGAATCGGCTGTTGATCTGACCGTCCCGCCGGAATCGGCTTCTCATACTTTGACAACACTTCCCCAAAAAGCAGAAAAAGAATAAAAAACTTTTGAAATACCCCTTGACATTTCTACCACTGTGGGCTATAATAATAAAGCTGTCAAACAAACAGTTTATGCGCTCGTAGCTCAGCTGGATAGAGTGTCTGACTACGAATCAGAAGGTCAGGGGTTCGAGTCCCTTCGGGCGCGCCAAATAAAAGCACCTGTTTTTTAGGTGCTTTTATTTTTTACCAAGAACCTGCTGCACCATTTTTCACAGCAAAAAGGACGAAATCGATTGCTCGGTTTCGTCCTTTTTATTTAATCAATTTCGATTTTCAATCCCACCGGGTCTTCTTTCGTTCCCTGCGGCCCATGAATAATCAGCGCGTCTTCGCCATCTTCAAACGGCAGCGATTCGCCCGTTGCCAACAAGGTAACCTTCCGTACAAATCCGCGGAATTTCGCCTCCATTCCGCCGCTGTGCAGTGCGTGGATCTTGACAACCCCATCTTCCGGCCAACGGAGTACAAACGCATAGACCGCTCCATTTTTGCTGGTAAAGCGAATATCTTCCGGTGTAAATTCGCCCCGCAAGGTATCGGTAAAGTGCCCTTCTTTAACCTCTGTGGGACCTTCTCCGTACACTTTCCAGTGAGTCGTATCGTAAATGCCTTCTCCGTTCTCTCGAAGCCAGCGGCCAATATGCCGCAAAATATGAGCATCTTCTTCGGGAATGGTTCCATCCGCTTTGGGACCAATGTTTAAAAGCATGGAGCCGTTTTTACTGCAAATGTCGCACAAATCGCACAAGATGTCCCGGGGCGTTTTGTATTCGTTCCCTTCCGTATAGCACCAGGAATTCTTCGCCACGCTGGTATCGCACTGCCAGAAATCCGGAGAGATCGCTGCTAATTGTCCCCGTTCAATATCCGGTACTGCGGTGTGGTACCCAAATGCATCGAATTTATAATTGATAACAGCCGGACGGCCCCATTCTTTTGCCCGGTTATAATAGTATGCCGCAAATTTTTTCAGGTACGGTTTCATGGGTTCCACCTGAATCCACCAGTCAAAATACACCAGCTGGGGACGATACCGATCCACTAACTCGCAGCAGCGGGCTAGCCAGTCCTGCATAAAGACTTCTTCCACCTGCATACCGCGGGTTTGCTGCATATCGCCGTTTTGGAAGGGATCTGGCCGGGTGGGCCAGTACAGATCGCCATAAGGGGCATCAACCGGTATATCGCTTTCAAACTGCAATCCACCGCTGAGGAACCAGTAGTGTTCCATACGGTGACTGGAGGCCCCCAGCACAATAGCGCGTTTTTCCAGTTCTTCTTTCAATAGCCCCAGAATATCCTTTTTCGGGCCCATTTCAGCCGCATTCCAGTGGGATAAATCGGTACGGTACATGGCAAATCCGTCATGATGCTCCGCCACCGGTACGACAAATCGCGCTCCGGCTTCCTTAAATAAATCCGCCCAAGCAGCCGCGTCAAATTTTTCTGCTTTAAATAGCGGGATGATGTCGCGGTATCCAAACTGGTCCTGCGGTCCGTATACCTTACGGTGATGGTCAAATTCCGGTGTTCCCTGCTGATACATATTGCGGGGATACCACTCATTCCCAAACGCAGGCACGGCATAAGCGCCCCAGTGAATAAAAATCCCGAATTTGGCATTCCGGTACCAGGCGGGCACCGCAAACTCACTCAGAGATTCCCAGTCGTCGTGAAAAGGCCCCTGGGCAATTACCGCCTCCACCTGTGCTAATCGTTTTTGCAAATGATCCATTGTTTCCATACTCGGCCACTCCTTTCGGCTTCATTATAAACAAGAGGTTTTTCTTTGACAAGTAGGATTTTTTGTCCTCCACATAAATTCATTGCACCTGCTTTTTAAAAGCGCTACTATAAAAGAAGAATCTGTCGTGAGAGGAGTTATCGCTTTATGGATTACAGCAAATTAGCGCTGGAAAAACACCAAGCCTGGAAAGGAAAAATTCGTATGGAAGCCGCCTGTCCGATTACCAACATTGAGGAGCTTTCCACTGCCTATACCCCAGGGGTTGCCGCCCCTTGCCTAGCGATTCGGGATAATCCTGATCTAAGCTACACCTATACCCGGCGGGGGGATTTGGTAGCTGTGGTTACCGATGGTACCGCCGTGCTGGGGCTAGGAGATATTGGTCCCGAAGCCGGCATGCCGGTTATGGAAGGCAAATGCGCCTTATTTAAAAAATTTGGGAACGTCGATGCTTTCCCCCTGTGCATTCGCAGCAAAGACCCCGATGAAATTGTGCGCACGATCGAACTGGTAGCTGGTTCTTTTGGCGGTATCAATCTGGAAGATATTGCAGCCCCCCGTTGTTTTGAAATTGAAGAAAAGTTAAAACAGCGACTGGATATTCCTGTATTCCACGATGACCAGCACGGCACTGCTGTGGTTACGGCTGCCGCTTTGCTCAACGCCTTGCGTGTAGTAGGCAAAGACCCGGCCAATGTGCGGGTGGTAGTCAACGGGGCCGGGGCCGCAGGCACGGCCTGTACCAAATTATTGCTGGACCTGGGAATAGGGCAAGTCATCGTCTGTGACCGTCAGGGGGCCCTGGTACCCGACCTTGCCGATATGACTCCCGCCCAGGAAGCACTAGCTGCTATTACCAACCCGCAAAAGCTGAGCGGTACCCTGGCAGATGTCCTGTGTGGTGCCGATGTGCTGATGGGTTTCTCCGCTCCGCATTGTGTGACCGGCGATATGGTTCGCACCATGGCATCTGACGCCATCGTATTTGCCTGTGCCAATCCCACCCCTGAAATTGACCCGCAAGAGGCCCTTAGGGCAGGCGCCCGCATTGTGGGAACGGGCCGCAGTGATACCCCCAACCAAATTAACAACCTGCTGGCTTTCCCTGGAATTTTCCGAGGTGCACTGGACGTGCGCGCCCGGGAAATCAACGAAGCTATGAAGGTCGCGGCTGCCTATGCTCTGGCGGATTTGATCGAGCCATCGAAGCGCAGTGAAACGAACATCATCCCGTCGGTGTTTGATCCTCGGGTGGCCCCCGCTGTAGCGAAAGCTGTCGCGCAAGCAGCCCGCACTTCCGGTGTCGCCCGCCTGTAATCTTAATAATAAGTAAAAAATCCCGTCCGGGTTCCCCCGGACGGGATTTTTTCATACCGGCCTTACGGCCGAAAATCAATCATGTATGTTACCTGATTAGGCAGCTTTTTCCGCCTTGGGCTTTCTGTTGCCACACAGGAAACCGAAGCCTTCCACCAGGGTAGCAATGGCCAGCACCAGGATCAGGAAGTCAATGACAACCAGCAGGCCGTTGGTGCCCCAGGTGCTGAAATCAGCAAACAGAGCCTTGCCATAGCTGATCAGGCTTATCACCAGCTGGGAAACGGAAGCCAGCGCCATGAATACCATGGGCACATAGAACATCTTGTGGCCCTTGCCCTGCTGCTTCAGCCAAGTAGCAGCGGTCATCAGTACGGGCACAGCAATCAGCTGGTTGCAAGCGCCGAACAGCGGCCAAATGGTGGAGTAGCCCGCCACGCACAGAGCAGCTGCGCACAGGATGTTGACAACCGTAGACACATACTTGTTCTGAATAGCCTTGCGGATACCGGTGGGAGCCGAACCATCCTTCGGAGCCATGAGCTCCTGCAGGGTGAAGCGGCCCAGACGGCAGCAAGTATCCAGCGACGTCAGGCAGAAAGCGGATACCGCCAGGCAGATGACCGTGTAGGTGATGTCGGTAGCCTGTTCGCCAAAACCAATGGTTGCGAAGAAGCCAGATACACCGTTAGCAAATGCCGTGGAAGGAGAACCCGTGTAGCTGCCATCGGCACTCATAGAACCAATGGTGATCAAAACAACGACGGCCAGCAAGCATTCGATCAGCATGCCGCCATAGCCAATCATCTTGGCATCCTTTTCGTTGGACAGCTGTTTGGACGACGTACCGGAGGAGATCAACGCGTGGAAACCGGACACAGCACCGCAGGCCACTGTAATGAACAGGGTGGGGAACAGGAAGCTGCCGTTCACGTTGAAGCCGGCAAATGCCGTCAGCTGAACAGAGGGGTTCGCCGCAATAATACCGATCACGGCTGCAATAATCATAAAGTACAGCAGGAAGCTGTTCAAATAGTCACGGGGCTGCAGCAGAATCCACACAGGGGTTACCGACGCCACCGCGCAGTATACAAATACGAATACACGCCAGAACGGAATGGTGCTCCAGTCGCCGGTCAGCGGGAACATGATACCCACGGCCACACAGGCTACCAGCACAACCACACCAGCCACCGTGGAAACTGCCAGGTTGGCATGACGGCGGTACACGGCAAAGCCGAAGATAATAGCCAGCGGGATGAACAGGATGGACGCCATGGCCACGGAACCATTGTACGTACCTTCCAGCGCCACACCGTCCGCGCCGATCTGGTTGAACGTGTTGGCCACGATATCCGCAAAGGCCGCGTCAACCAGCAGCATGACCAGCCAGGTGAAGATGCTGAACATCAGCTTGGCCTTGTGGGTCATGCACTTTTCCATAACGGAACCAATAGAAAGACCCTTGTTACGCACCGATACAAACAGGGACGAGAAGTCCTGCACGGCGCCGATGAAAATACCGCCGATCAGGATCCACAGCAGAACCGGAACCCAGCCAAAGAAGGCGGCCTGGATGGGCCCATTGATGGGGCCGGCACCAGCGATAGATGAGAAATGATGACCCAGCAGAACGGGAGCTTTAGCAGGACAGTAGTCCACACCGTCTTCCAATTCATAAGCCGGGGTCTTGCGGGTGGGGTCAACACCCCACTTCTTGGCCAGCCAGCCGCCATAGAAAATATAGCCGCAAACCAAGACAGCGAGGGAAATGACCAGAATGACAATACCACTCATGATTTGTTTCTTCCTCCTACTTTATTTTTCAAATAAGGGTCCTTCTTAAATAAGGAAGACGTGCTTATTTGGTACCAAAAGAATTAGTCTAGGGACTTGGCCTCCGGTTTGACCGAGGAACCGGCTTTTTCTGCCTGTTCCTTTTTGGCCTTTTCCCGCTTTGCAAGGTTTCGGTCCACCAGTTTAAACAGCCGTTTGATTTCCCGCCCATCGGGATTGGTCCAACAGCCGCCATTTTCGGCACAGCGCAGATATATATGACCTTCACTGTACCCACTCATCCCGTGTTCATAGTACTTTTTAAACCGGGTTTTCTTTACCGCACGAATGACGGATTCCTCCGGCATTTTATCACAATAAAGAGCCATGGTCAGGTACGTATACATATGATTTTCATCGTGCAACTTTTCCTTACCACCGCGCACAAAAATCGGTTCCATATAGTCCCGCATCGCCTCTTGCAGCGCCTGTATATCTGTCAGCGTGGGGGCACTGTTCTCAAACAGTGAAAAAAGCACAAACTCATCGGTGTTTTCGCTCCAAAGCCGGAACTGCCGCACCAAAATATATTTTTCTGTACTGGCATGAAATTCAGCCAGTCCTTCGTATTCGCGACCACCCAAAGAATACGGCAGGCTTATATCAAAGGAACTGCGATAATACCGCAACACCTCAGTCAGGTACTCTCTGCTGTTCATGAATGCCTACCTTTCTATCGAAAATAAATAAAAAACACTTCGCCTCTTACTGAAAACAAAAGAGACGAAGTGTTTTACCTCCGCGTTACCACTCTACTTGCTGCATGTTTATGCAGCCACTCAATACCGGTTCCATAACCAGTTTCCCTATAACGGCGGGATTCCGGTAAGACTTACTTATCGGGATTTTCCG
This sequence comes from uncultured Oscillospiraceae bacterium, assembly GCA_905200265.1. Classification (GTDB taxonomy): domain Bacteria; phylum Bacillota; class Clostridia; order Oscillospirales; family Acutalibacteraceae; genus Heritagella. The sequence goes on along the minus strand of CAJKJS010000002.1, from coordinate 4,203 downwards.
GTTCAGCCTTACTGCTCGCAGGGAGATCGTCCGCTCGCCTTTCGCACCATCTTCCACCACCCGATGGCTCTCTTTCGGGAAAAAACGGGGCACATTCCTGCTCAAACGCATTTCACTCATTTTTTTAGTGTGCCCTTATTGTACTGCGAACGGGCGCCGCCCGTCAATATACAAATATGCCAAAAGCCCTTTGTGGTTTTTAGCCATTTATTCATATTTCATTCATATCTTACACGCTTATCCCTATAGAGTGGTACTTTTTCCGTATTTCCTTTCATAAAAACGAATAAAAAGCAAAGGCGAAAGCACGGTTTCCCATGCTTTCGCCCCATAGCATTTACAGGTTGATCCAAACGCCTTTTTCTGCCGAATCCACAACGGCATCCACCGCGTGCATATTGACATCGCCATCCAGTACTGTGGCAGCCAATCCATCGCCTTTGCCGTTAATAATATCGGCAAAAGACTGCATCTGATCCGTCTTGTACTTGTCGGGGATGGGCAGCTTGGCAAACACATGGCTATCTGCATGGGGTTTGCTGATGCAGATGTAAATTTCATCTTCGCCCGTGGGGTTGTTTTCAAAGTGGTCCAGCCGGTATTCCAGCGCGCCTTCGCTACCGTACACTTCCATGGTCTGGAAGTTGCCACGGCCCGTACCAAAACGGGTAATGCGGAACGTGGCGGCGCCGCCGTCGGACAATTCGGCCATGTAGTTGGAAAAATCGTCTACGTCCGACACACCCATGCCCGTACCATCCAGCTTTTCACGCTGGCTAATAAAGTTACCCGTATGGCCCACCAGTTTGGTGTATTCCTGACCGGTAACAAAACGCACCAGGTCTAGTGCATGGCTGCCCAGGTCGCCCAAAGCACCCGTGCCGGTGCGGGATTTAATAAAGCGCCATACCTGCGGCGTGTGGCACCAGGGCAGGCCCCATGCCTGATAATACTGCATATCGACATGATAAATTTTGCCCAGAGCACCCTGCTGCACCAAATCCCGTGCATACCGGGCGGCAGCCTTAAACCGGTACGAGAAGCATACCATGTTGGGGATATTCTTCTCCGCTACGGCTTTTTGCAGGATATCCGCTTCCTCTGCATTCATGGTCATGGGCTTTTCCACGGCAAAAGGTTTGCCAGCTTCTACCGCTGCCATAGCCATGGGGAAATGCACGTCGTTCGGCGTGGAAATGTCAATAGCATCCACGTCCGGGCAATTGATCAGATCGTGATAATCGGTAAAGCAGTGTGCTTCGTCAATCCCATACGTTTCCTGCGCATATTTGAGGGCGTCCGGGTTGATATCACAAACGGCTACCAGCTGCAAATCCGGGCTCTTTGCAATACCAGGCAAATGAACCCCGCGAGAAATGCTGCCAATGCCAATGCTGCCTACGCGAATGACTTTTTTCTCCATACAAAATCCTCCGTTCTCCACGGGGTTACCATACCCCGTTTCTTCCTCCTAAGCATAGCACTCCCGTTTCCATAGATAAATGGAAACGGGAGTGTATTTTTGTCTTTTAGCGACTTTGTAATTTTGTTTTTTTACAACACAACGCCGGCTAGCGTATGGGTTTCGTGATCCGGCAGAATATCAACTTTGGCAAAAAATCCGTTTTCGACAAAGCGGAAGCAGAATGTTTCACACAGTGTCGTACGTACAAAACTCAAACGCACATCCATCGTATCCCCATTTATGGCGTAACAGGCTCCTACTTCCGAGTCAACATACTCTCCGGATGTACAAAGCCACGCCGGAATAGCCAAATGATTTTGGAACCATACCTGATGCCCGGCTTTGATAGAAAATACTTGTGCGCCCCTTGCCAGCGTAAGCACAACGCCGTTTTCTTCCATCGCAAAAGAAAGACGGTCAATCCCCATGGCATTTTCTCCCACCGCATAGGTGTGGTTGTTCCATAATGCGACCGAGGGCCCGGTTTTTTCCCCTTTTGCCAACGGAATCTGCAACGATTGCAGCTTCTTTAGCACCGCCTGTTCCGCTTCTTCGTCGCACAGTGCTTCATCCTGTACCCCCGGCAGCAGGCAGTCCCATATAGCTTCCAAATTTAAATTCATATTGGAAAGTCCCGCCGTCATAGCCACTACCATATCCTGTTTAGGCATGACCACACAATACTGCCCTTTGGCACCATCACCACGGAAAACACCCTCCTGGCTGCACATCCAGAACTGGTACCCATACCCCTGATACCAGTCCAGCCACCCGGCATTCAAACTGTTATCAATTTGAGCGGAACCGGCTTTTTGAATCCAGTCGGGCATGAGCAGTTGTTTTCCTTCCCATTCGCCTTTTTGCAGCAGGAACTGACCCATTTTGGCAATATCTTCGGTGCGCAGGAACAGTCCCCAGCCACCACAGTCAATACCTTCCGGACTTTGTTCCCAATGAAGGTCAGGAGCATCGATACCCAATGGTTCAAACAGCCGAGGCCGCAAATAATCCAAAACCCGCTGGCCTGTTACTTTTTGTACCACAGCGCTAAGCATATAGGTGGCCATACTGTTGTAATGGAACAGAGAACCCGGTTCGTGAGGAATATAGGAAGCCAAAAAGTTTTTTCTCCATTCCCTAGTTTGACGAATATCCGGTTCCTCTTCCTGACCGGTCCCCATGCACAGCATATGACGTACTGTCAGCTTTTCCATATTGGCACAGGGCGGCGACGGCAACAAATCCGGGAAGAAATCCAGTACGCGATCGTCTTCATGCAGCAAACCTTCTTGTACAGCAAATCCCACTGCTGTACTAACAAAACTTTTGCTAAGGGAATACAGCACATGACTTTCTTCAGGTGAATGAGGTTGCCACCATCCTTCGGCCGCTACCTGGCCATGACGCACAATCATCACAGAATGACAGCCGTTCTCACTCAGTCTGTCCAAAAACTGTGAAAGCGCTCGAGGCTGTATCCCTGCCTGACAGGGAGTTGTACGGGGTAGATGTTTCATACATTATCTTCCTTTCATATAAAAATACGGTCCAGCACCCTACGAAAAATAAACTCAGGAGGGTTCGTCCGTTTTTTCCAAGCTTTCCCGCATTGCGACCGGAGTCATTCCAAACGTTTTACGAAAAACGGTAATAAAATTACTGGTGGAGTTATACCCGGTACTCAAAGCAATTTCTGTCACTTTTTTGTTTGTATCCCGTACCATCGACAAGGCATGATTCATACGCACTTCCGTTAGATATTGCACAAACCCTTTCCCTGTTTCACTTTTGAACAGGCGCCCAATATAGTCTTCATTCATATAAAGGGATGTGGCCAAATCATGCAGCCGGACTTCCTGGTCCCAGTTTTCCTCAATATATTGTTTAAGGAAATTAACCACCCGGCTGGAAGAGCCCTTGGTTTGTTCCGACTTGCTGAATAGCGAACGGAAGGCTGAGACTGTCTTTGCCTTTAAATCCTGCAAATCCGCAAAAAAGTCCAAGGTACATACGTCAAACATACTACCCATTTCCATCGTTTCCAGTCCAATCACATGGGCCAGATTTAAATATAGCTCACGCAGCTGTTCATATAAAAGGGTTAATAAATATAGCCCTGGACGTTTTTCCCGAAACTGTTGGAAAATCGTGTCAAAGATTGGATCAATTTCTTCCTCACTGGACAAGGATAACCGGCACAACGCATTGAGCGCTTCTGTTTTATCAAAAGGTTCTACTTCCTGGGTATCGGCCACCTTTTCTTTGACCGTCCCTTCAATGCAGTGCTGTCCGTCACCCAATAAAAATCGTTGCCGCAACAAATACCGGGCTTGCCTTTGTAACACACCCAATATGGCATAGGTATCCTTTTTATCAACACGAGCCATCCATACATTCTTTTTCTTTGCTGCCATCTGCTTTTGCAGCGTTTCCATAAAGAAGAGGGCGGCGTCGCCTCCCGGCTCTTTGGTCGCAAAAATGACGGCGTACTCTTGTTCATACCCCGTAGGGAACCATTCTGGCTTTTGTGTGCGAAAGCTCTCTATACTCTGCACATCCTGTAGGGCTTTGTACAATTCCTGATGGTTTTCCTCTTTGTCCTGTCCGGAAAACCGTATTAGCACAAAGCTGTACTTGCGCACATCCTGGGTGAAAAAACGGCTTTCCATGCGCTGGCCCATACAGATTTCGCGCAGTTCACGAGATCTTTGTTCTTCCCACAGCTTTTGCTCCAAACG
>CAJKJS010000001.1 GCA_905200265.1 uncultured Oscillospiraceae bacterium | reverse complement strand
GCTTCTGTAGATCTTGTGTATACACTGAAGGATTCTGATCATAAAGGCTGGGCCACTTGCTGTAACACCCAAAAAACAACAGGTATGCTTACAATGGAACACACTGTGGTCACAAAAATACCACCCATGGCATAATCCCCTTCGGAACCGGACGCTTTGGCCATCATAACAATGGACGACATGGCCGGCATGGCCGCCAGCAGGGCAAACGTCAGCCGCACACTTTCGTCAATGGGAAGAAATCCGCATGCCATATAGAGCAGCACGGGAAATACCATCATTTTTATAACGACAATACCGTAAAACTCCCTAACGCGTACATATGTTTTTATATCCATACACGCAAATACACCGCCCAGGTAAATCATGGCCAGAGGAGTCGCGGTGCCTCCGATTTTATCCAGCGCTGTGTGCAGCAGCGAAGGCAGAGAAACACCGGCTACCACGATCAGAACAGCCGCCACCACCGCTACCGTACAGGGATTGATCATTTTTTGCGGACGAAAAGAACCCGTTCCTCCCGGCGTCGTCAATTTAACCCCCAGAGTCCACAACACAAGCTGGTCAATAATGGTGAACACCGAAATATACAGCATGCCCTGCTCCGGGAACACACTGGAGATAATCGGAATTCCCATAAACCCGATGTTCCCGAACATGGATAATGCCCGGTATACCGCCGCCCGGTCGCCTTTTAGGTGAAACAAAACCGAAAGCCCCTTGCTGATCAGGAACGTGCACACGTAAAACACCACTGCAAGCCCCAACACCGGCAATGACTGCACCAGAGACTCCCGGTCAACGCCGCCAACAGTGTTGATAAAAATCATCACCGGCAATGCCAGTTTCATCACAAACCGGGACAGCGTCTCCAGCGTGTTTTCCGCTAGCACATGGGTTTTGACCAGCAGCACACCGACGATCATATAAAACAGGAACAGGACGATCTGTTCCATCAAAATACCAAATATCTCATCCATTAAACTGCCTCCGTTTTTATCCTTTGTCAGGCACTACTGTCGGATTTTCAAACCGGTATTGCCACTCATAGTCGCCGGTCTTCTTTACCTTCAGATTGCACGGCACATTCTGGGACGGGTCGGGATGCCCTTCCCACAAACGATACAGTGCCGGCAAAAACTGCGGCCACCGGCTGGCTTCATACTCCGCATGGTCCGTAGTACTGGGCGGTACCAGTTTGGCGTGGGGATCTTTTTGCAGAATTTCTTTGACAAAGGACGGAGGTTCCGACACCGTGGTACTGGCAACAGCAGCGGTGATATGATGGCATCCGCCTTCGCAGTCCTGCCACATATGAACCGTCATGTCCACAAATTCCTGACGATCATTGAAAACTCCTTCCACCAGCACATGATCGAGTGCATAGGTAAACGGAAAATACGATAAATCCAGCCGGTGAATTTCTACACCTTCGCCTCCAAACACCGGATTACCTTTCCCCACCGATTCGGCAATTTTATGTACCGAGTGGATAAAGCCGTACTGCCACGGGGATTTCACCCAGCTAAATCGCTTATGCGATCCGGGAGCCCACAGGTAGTATCCCTTTTCCATATTCGCCCAAAACCAATCTAGCATAGCGGCGCTTACCCCAGGCAAAAAGTGCTGATTCTGCGACTGCAACACCCACTTTTTTTCCCTTGCCATGGGATTGAGGGATAAAGGAGGAAAGGCCGGTTCCGGCCGGGGTAGAGGCTCATAGGGCAATGTATCAATATCTGTATTATCTTGCACGGGCAAAAACGTCTGCCCAGCGTTGGCTTTATAATCGGTCATATGGCTTTCTCCTTCCTGTTCCTCCACGGGATATCCTAAATTTTTCAGCATATGTCCGGTAATCCGGAGCAAATTCTGCCGGTCTTCGTCCGACAGCCCGGCACAAATTTTATCAAAGATTCTTTCATCTTCCTGGGCCAGTTCCTTATACAAATGGGCGGAACGTTTTGTACAGTTAATTTTTTTATAACGCCGGTCCGTCTGGCTGACCGAACACGTCACAAATCCCTTTTTTTCCAGCCGACGAATCATGTCGGTCATAGTGGGATGAGTCACCTGTTCTGCGATTTCCAAATCCCGTTGATTTACTTCCGGCACGCCACTTGCTTCCAGGCGGCTTAGTTCCCCCAGCACGCGCAGCTGTACCGCAGTAAGCCCCAATTGATCGGCTTTTTCTCCCAAACGGTATTTAAAGGCTCGGTCCAAAATGGCAAAGCGCCTGCCGGGTGGTATATACGCCCCCATCTTTTTTTCCTTCTTTCAATAGGTAGTGTACTACTTATTATAACCAGCCTGTGTTTCCCTGTCAACGCAAAAAGAGGCGGTCCCATTTGGGGGAACCGCCTCTTTTTTTATTTATTTCGTTCGTCTTCCAGTAGTTGAATTTGACAAATACCGGTCAAAACCGCCGGGTATGTTTCCTGTATGGTGCCGTCAAATGTTACCGCTACCCGGTCACCTACCTGCAATTCTTCCGAAGTAAGAGTTTCCCCCCGCCACATAAGGATGGTATCCGTCGTGATGGTAAAGGTAAAATCGCCCCGGAAATTGAGGTCATTGACGGAAAGGCCCTCTACCGCGAAGAAATCATCGTCCCGCTCCGTAATGGTGGCGTAAAAGGTTTGAGGGAGTGTATCCCCCGCTCCTTCTTCCAAACGGCCATACGCCGTTTTGTATCCGAGGAAATAGCTCCCCACAGCCACAAGCACCATGAGGATGCCCACAAAAACAGGAACCACTTTTTTCTTCATGGCTGCTGCCTCCTTTTTTGTCAATGGGCCGCCTTTTCGCAAAGCGGCGTAAAAAAGCGCACAAAATCGGGGAATCGCCGGGTGAAGTTTTCCGGGTGGAACTGTACGGCATATAAAAGTCCGGTTTCGTCTTCTACCCCTTCAATCACACCGTCGGCGGTGTAGGCTGTAGCCCGCAGCCCGGGAGCTAGCCGGTCAATAGCCTGGTGGTGGTAAGAATTTGTAAGCAAACTATCTTGCCCCGCCATATCATGTAGCCGGCTGCCAGGAGTAAAATACACCCGATGGAACGGCTCATCCCTGGTTTCCATGCTGCCACGATGTTCCTGTAGGGAAGCCGTACCGGTAGGTAAATCCTGAATCAAGGTGCCGCCCAGGGCCACATTGATCACCTGCAGCCCACGGCATACGCCCATAACCGGTTTATGCTGCGCCAGACAGATTTTTAAAAGCGCTATTTCAAACCGGTCTTTCGTTACACAGGTCGCACCCATGCCCTTTATGGGGTCCTGCCCGTACAAATGGGGCGCCACATCGCCACCGCCCGGCAACAGCAGTCCGTCCAGCAGTGCTACACTTTGGGCATCGGGGATTTCGCCCGTTACGGGCAGCAATACGGGCACCCCACCTGCCAGCACTACCGAACGTACATAGTCGGCACTTTCGGCAAACATGCCCACCCCCGGGGACCCCATCCCCGGTTCAAATCCGGCCACAATGCCAATCACTGGTTTCTGATTCATAGGATTGCCAGCCTTATACGCGGACGCCTTCGCCGCCCAGCAGTTTCATCAAAACGGCTTTCTGGGCATGCAGGCGATTTTCCGCTTCGTCGAAAATTTCTCCGGCGTGCGCTTCGAATAGCTCGCCGCTGATTTCTTCACCCCGATGAGCTGGTAGCGGGTGCTGCAAAATCGCATCTTCCCGGGCAGCGGCCATAACTTCCGCCGTAACGCCATACCCGGCAAAATCCCGGTGGCGCTGTTCGCTTTCGCTTTCCATCCCGGAGGAAACCCACACATCGGTCTGCACATCGTCGGCATTTTCGGCGGCTTTGAGCGGATCGTGCGTCAGTTCAAATGCATCGCCATATTTTTCGGCAAACGCCAGTACTTCAGGGGCAGGTTCATACCCTTTCGGACATGCCACGCTGATACGCATACCAGTTTGCAGCGCCCCCACAATCAGGCTGTTGCACATGTTGTTGCCGTCACCGATATACGCCATTTTCAGCCCTTCCAGGCTGCCTTTGTACTCCCGTATTGTCATCAGATCGGCCAACACCTGGCACGGATGGGCAAAATCGGTCATACCGTTAATAACAGGCACACTCCCATACCGGGCAAAATTGTCCACTTCCCCCTGATCAAAGGTGCGAATCATCAAACCGTTAACATACCGCGACAGGGTACGGGCCGTGTCTTCTACCGGTTCGCCACGGAACATCTGCAAATCCCGGGCGGACAAAAACAGTGCATGCCCCCCCAGCTGGTACATACCGGCTTCGAAAGAAACCCGGGTACGGGTACTTACTTTTTCGAAAATCATGCCCAGAGTTTTCCCCTGCAAGTGGGGATGGGGAATGTTGTGCTTGGTTTCATATTTGAGCTGATCCGCCAGGTTTAAAATATCGCGGATTTCTTCGCTCGATAGATCCATCAGCCTTGTGAGGTGTTTCATACGCCCGCTCCTTTCAGGGCGTTTTTCAAAATGGCTACGCCTTCGTCAATTTCTTCTCTGGTGATCGTGAGCGGCGGCAAAAAGCGCACAGCTTTGTGGGCCGTGAGTACCAGCATACCGTTTTGCAGGCAGCGGTTCGCTACATCGCCGGACGTCAGCCCCGTTTCGGGCCGCACATCGGCCCCTACCATCAATCCCATACCGCGCACATTGCAAAGCTGCGGTACCGTAGCAAGCGCTTTTTTCAGGTATTCGCCCTTTTCGGCTACTTCCTGTAAAAAGTCCGGCTGGGCAATACGGGACAACATGTACCGCGCCGCTGCACAGACCACCGGGCCGCCGCCAAAGGTGGAACCGTGCATACCGCCGGAGAGCACCTGCCCCAATTCCTGGCTGCACAGGCACGCCCCAATGGGCATACCTCCACCCAGGCCTTTGGCCGAAGTCACCACATCGGGACGGATACCGTACTGTTCAAAACAATACAGCGTACCGGTACGGCCTATGCCCGTCTGCACTTCGTCCACCATCAACAGAGCGCCGGTTTCATCGCACAGAGCCCGCAGCTGCTTGACAAAGTCTTTGTCCAACATAAACACGCCGCCTTCGCCCTGGATCAGTTCGATCATCACGGCACAGGTGTCGGGCGTGAGAGCTTCTCTCACTTTTTCAATATCGTTAATGGGCGCATAGTCGAACCCTTCGGTAAAGGGGTCAAAATGGTGGTGGAATTCATCCTGTCCCGTAGCGGCCAGCGTCGTGATTGTGCGGCCATGGAACGAATTGCACAGCGTCAAAATGCGTTTGCAGCTTTCCGAGCGGCTCTCGCCGTATTTCCGAGCCAGTTTAATGGCGCATTCGTTGGCTTCGGCGCCGGAGTTGCCGAAAAACACTTTAGAAAAGCCCGACAACCGGCATAAATCGGCCGCCAATTCCGTTTGCACGGGGCTGTAATACAGGTTGCTGATATGTTGCAGGGTAGCGGCCTGTTTGCTCACGGCTTTCACCCAGCCTTCATCGCACCAGCCAAGGGCATTCACGCCGATGCCGCTGCCAAAATCAATGTACTGTTTTCCTTCCGTGTCGGTCGCGTACACACCCTTACCTTTGACCAGGGCTACCGGGAACCGGCCGTAGGTGGGCATCAGGTTCTCTTTTTCCTGCTGCCGTACCGCTTCAAAATTCATAGCGATGCCTCCCCTTTTTAATAAAACATGGTGCCAATGCCCTCATCGGTGAGCAGTTCGATGAGCAGCGAATGGGGCACCCGACCGTCAATAATGTGGGCGCGCTGTACGCCGCGGCGCACCGCTTCCACACAGCAGTCAATTTTCGGGATCATGCCGCCGCTGATGATTTTTTCCCGCTTCAGCTTCGGCACTTCGCTCACATTCACCACGGGAATGATCGTGCTTTCGTCATCCTTATCCCGCAACAGGCCGCACACGTCGGTCATCAGCAGCAACTTGCACGCGCCCAGCGACGCCGCAATGCGGGCCGCTGCCACGTCGGCGTTGATGTTGTACGTTTCGCCGTGATACCCACCGGCCACTGTGGCAATAATCGGCACATACCCGTTCTGGGTAGCGGTTTCGATCACGTGGGTGTTCACTTCACGGATTTCCCCCACATAACCGTAATCAACGCCCCCTTCGACCAGCCGATCGGCTTTGAGCATGCCGCCGTCCAGCCCGCATAGCCCCACGGCCCGACCGTGGTGGGATTCCAGCAGCTGCACCAGAGCTTTATTCACTTTTCCGGCCAGCACCTGCTGTACAATATCCATGGTTTCTTCGTCGGTGTAGCGCATACCATTGACAAACCGGCTTTCCTTGCCCACTTTTTTCAGCATGGCGTTGATTTCCGGTCCGCCGCCGTGCACCAACACCACGTTGATCCCCAGGGCCTTCATCATGACGATATCGTTCATCACGGCGTTTTTCAGTTCTTCGTTGATCATGGCGTTACCGCCATATTTGACCACAATGGTCTTCCCGGCCAACCGCTGGATATACGGCAAAGCCTGCACCAGAATTTGGGCCCGGCCGGCATTGGAAATTTTCATCGCTTCCATCCTCACGTTCCCCCTCAGGTGCGGTAATCGCCGTTAATCTTCACATAGTCGTACGTCAAATCACAGCCCCAGGCTTTGGCGCTGAACGACCCACTCTTCATGTCCACCAAAATATCGATTTCTTTTTCTTTTAGCACCTTAGCGGCTTCTTCTTCGCTGAAGGGATGATAGGCGGCGTTTTCACACACCCATACGGTACCAGCCTGGCTACGTAAGCGTACATCGACCCGGCTGACGTCAAAATCCCCCGGGGTATAGCCGATTGCGCACAAGATCCGGCCCCAGTTGGCGTCTTCACCGAACATGGCGGCTTTCAGCAAATCGCTGGTCACTACGCTGCGGCTCACGGCCCGGGCTACTGTCAGATCCGGCGCCCCGGACACTTCGCACACCAGCAGCTTGCTGGCGCCTTCGCCGTCCCCAGCGTGTTCGCGGCACATGTGTTCCGCAATAGCCGTCAGTGCCTGATAAAATACGTCGTAATCCTCGCCCGGGGCGGTGATGGGTTCGTTGCCCGCCAAACCGCTGGCCAAAATCAGTACGGTATCGTTCGTTGATGTGTCGCGGTCCACGCTCATCTGGTTATACGTGCCCGGCACCACGTCTTTGAGGGCCTTTTGCAGCATGGCGGGGCTGATCGCCACATCGGTGGTGTAGAATTCCAGCATGGTGGCCATATTGGGGGCAATCATGCCGCTGCCTTTCCCAATCGCGCCCAGATGGCAGGTTTTGCCGTGCAGGGTAAACGAAAACGCATATTCCTTCGGGTAGGTATCGGTGGTCATAATCGCTGTGGCCGCCTGCAAACTGCCGGACGGCTCTTTAGTCAGTTCCTGTACCGCCAGGGGCACCCCCTTTTCAAAGGGGGTGAGGGTCATGGGCTGGCCGATGACACCAGTGGAAGCCGGCAAAACATCTTCTTTTTGAATCCCCAATTTGTCTGCTACTAAACCGCAGGTAGCAAGTGCCAGTTCCACGCCGTTAGCGGCGCAGGTGTTGGCGTTGCCGCTATTGACAATCACGGCCTGGGCATAACCATCCTGCAAATGCAGGCGGTCCACCGTAATGGGCGCCCCGCAGACTTTATTCGTGGTATAAACCCCCGCCGCCGCGCACCGTACATCGGCGCTGATCAGCGCCAGGTCCGCTTTCGGGTGGTTGGGGCGAATGCCGCAGTGCACCCCGCTGGCCGAAAAGCCTTTGGCTGCACATACGCCGCCCGGTACTTCTGTATACATGGCTGATTCTCCCTTCCTTTTTCTTCCCTCTATCGGTTATTCCAGGCCCGCCGTCTCCGGCAGCCCCAGCATGATATTCATACACTGCACCGCCGCCCCGCTGCTGCCTTTGCCCAGGTTATCAAACTGGCTGATAAGCAGCATTTGGCTTCCGTCGGGGGAAGCGGTGAGGAAAATGTCCATCCGGTCCGACCCGCGCCCGGCATTGCCTGCCATAAACCCATCGGGAGCCGTTTCTTGCAGGGCATATACCGTCACTTGGGATTCCTTTTCATAATACGCATAAAGGGTTTCGGCTACCTTTTCTGGTGTGAGCCCCGGCAGCAGCTCCATGCGCAGCGGTACGGTTACCTGCATGCCGCAGTAGTAATCCGCCACAATCGGTACGAAAATCGGCGGAGTCGCAAGGCCGCTGATCGCCTTCATTTCAGGCAGATGCTTGTGGTGAAGGCTCAGACCGTACGCCCGAGGGCTGTCATATTCCGCCGGGCGGGCGCAGCTTTCATACTGGGCAATCATCTTCTTGCCACCGCCGCTGTATCCCGTCAAACTGTGGCAGGTAAACGGGTAATCACCGGGTACGACTCCCATTTCCACCAACGGCGCTACCAGCGAAATAAACCCGCTGGCGTGGCAGCCGGGCACCGCGACTCGGGTGCTTTCACGAATCAGCGCCCGCCGCCCATGTAGTTCCGGGAACCCGTACACCCAATTAGGGGCTACCCGATGGGCTGTACTGGTATCCAGTACCCGCACCGCCGGATCAATCAGCGGAACAATTTCTTTGGCGGCCGCATCAGGCAGGCACAAAAACGCTAAATCCGCCTGGTTGATCATCGCAGCCCGCTTTTGCAGATCTTTGCGGTCTTCTTCGTGAATCGCAAGCAGTTCAATTTCCGGCCGTTCTTGCAGCCGTTCATGAATACGCAGCCCCGTCGTACCGGCACTGCCATCAATAAACACACGATAGTTAGCCATTTTTAATCGCCTCCCGGACTACTTTGACCATGGCCCGCACATTGTCGGGGGCCGGTCCGCCATACACCGTGCGGCCATTCACACAAGTCGACAGGCTGATGGCCTCATACACCTTTTCGTCAAACAGATCGCACACCTTCTGATATTCGTTTAAAGGCAGGCTTTCCAGCGTTTCACCCAGTTCCATACACCGGGCCACCAGATCGCCGGTCATGCGATACGCATCGCGGAACGGCAGCCCTTTTTCGTGCACCAGATAATCGGCCACATCGGTGGCGTTGATAAACCCGCCAGCCGCCGCTTTTTTCATATTGTCGGGCAGCAGGGTCATGGTCTGCACCATGGGGGTAAACGCCGTCAGGCACATACGCAGGGTATCCACCGCATCGAACACGGCCTCTTTATCTTCCTGCATGTCCTTGTTATACGCCAGGGGCAGCCCTTTCATCATGGTAAGCAATCCCATCAAATCGCCAAACACCCGGCCGCTCTTGCCCCTCACCAGTTCGGCGATATCGGGGGTTTTCTTTTGGGGCATAATGCTGGACCCGGTGGAAAATGCATCATCTAACCGGACAAACCGGAATTCCCAACTGCACCATAGCACCAGTTCTTCGGAAAAACGGGACAGGTGTACCATAGCAAGGGAAACCGCCGACGCAATTTCGGCACAGAAATCCCGGTCGGCTACGCCGTCCAGACTATTGCGGCAGGGCGCATCAAACCCTAATAGTTCCGCTGTGCGGAACCGGTCAATGGGGTACGTGGTACCGGCCAGCGCCCCACTGCCCAGGGGCATAATGTTCATGCGCTTTTTCGCGTCTTGCAGCCGCCCCATATCCCGCAGGAACATTTCCGCATAGGCCATCAGGTGGTGGCCAAAGGTAATCGGCTGGGCCCGCTGCAAATGGGTGTACCCGGGCATAACCATGTTGCTGCCTTCTTCGGCCTTATCGCACAATACGCCAATCAGTTCCCGCAACATATCAATCAGGTTGTCGCATTCATGGCGCAGATAAAGCCGCACATCCACGGCCACCTGGTCGTTACGGCTACGGGCCGTATGAAGCCGTTTGCCGGCATCCCCCAGCCGGGCTGTGAGCTCTTCTTCGATGACGGTATGAATATCTTCTGCATTGGGGTCGATAACCATCGCCCCATTTTCAATATCGGCACGGATCTTTTTCAGTTCCTCCACCATTTTTTCCGATTCCGCACGGTCAATGACGCCGCATTCGCCCAACATCGTGGCGTGGGCGATACTGCCCTCAATATCCTCGCGGAACATACGGCTGTCTACGGCAATGGATGAGTTAAAATCATTGGTTTTCGGGTCCAGTTCTTTATGAAAACTACCTGCCCATAATTTCACGATGGTTTGCCTCCCCTTGTCCAAAACTTTTCTATCAGGAACACCAAACCCCGCATACTCTCCCGGGGACCGGGGCGACTATGCGGGGACTTCGGTTTCCTTGATGCGTCAGGCTAACTTATTTATTTTCCATCATCTGGCGCTTTTTGGCCTGTACCTTGATCGGCAAGCCGAACAGGTTGATAAAGCCAGCGGAATCTTTCTGGTCGTACACTTCGTCTTCGTCGAAGGTGGCGATTTCCTCGTCATACAGCGAATACGGCGAGGTGACGCCGGCGTCAATGATGTTGCCCTTGTAGAGCTTCAGTTTCACATCGCCGGTCACGGTCTGCTGGGTGCTGGTGACAAACGCCGACAGTGCTTCCCGCAGAGGGGTGAACCACTGACCAAAGTACACGAGGTCGGCAAATTTCAGGCCGATCTGCTGTTTGTAGTGGTAGGTATCGCGATCCAGGCAGATTTCTTCCAGTTTGTTGTGGGCGTGGTACAGAATGGCACCGCCGGGGGTTTCGTACACGCCACGGCTCTTCATGCCTACCAGCCGGTTTTCCACCATGTCCACAATACCAATGCCGTTGCGGCCGCCCAGTTCGTTGAGCTTTTCGATCATGGCAATGGCATCCAGTTCTTCCCCATTGACGGAAGTGGGCACACCCTTTTCAAAGTGAATGGTCATGTATTCGGGCTTATCCGGCGCCTGTTCCGGCGACACGCCCAATTCGAGGAAATTGGGATCATTGTACTTCGGTTCGTTGGCCGGGTCTTCCAAATCCAGACCTTCGTGGGACAGGTGCCACAGGTTCTTATCCTTCGAGTAGTTAGTTTCGCGGGTGATCTTCAGCGGGATGTTATGGGCTTCAGCGTATTCGATTTCTTCTTCCCGGGATTTCAGATCCCAAATCCGCCACGGAGCGATAATCTTCATGTCGGGAGCAAACGCCTTAATGGACAGTTCAAAACGTACCTGGTCGTTCCCCTTACCGGTGCAGCCATGGCAGATGGCGTCGGCGCCTTCAGCCTTGGCGATTTCCACAATGCGCTTGGCAATGATGGGACGGGCAAACGAAGTGCCCAGCAGGTATTTATTTTCATACACAGCCCCGGCCTGCATGGTGGGGTAGATGTAATCTTCAATGAATTCTTTGCGCAGGTCTTCAATGTACAGTTTGGAAGCACCGGTCTTCTTTGCCTTTTCTTCCAGCCCGGTCAGTTCACTGCCCTGGCCCACATCGGCCGAAACAGCAATGACTTCGCAGTTGTTGTAGTTTTCTTTCAGCCACGGAATGATGATCGACGTATCCAGGCCGCCCGAATAGGCCAGCACAACTTTTTTAATGGACTGTTCCATAGTTGATTCCTCCATGTTTATCATTCACACGTGTCCTGTAACAGGATACGCTTTTTATCTGACGGTACTGTCTATTATACGCTGATTATGCAAAATTTCAAGGGTTTTTTGCATATTTATGCGTAATGTCCTTTTTGCACAAAAATAAATGGCCCCTGCGCGTTTTTTGATTTATTCGTCTTTGACCAGTACTTTTTCAATGGCCCCCACAAACGTAACGTGAAAATCCTTCTGGGGATAACTGCTCGTGAGAATCGACGGATCAAGGAAACAGGAAGGGTCCATTTCCTGCCGGTACAGCTTACGGCAGATCAGCACCATCCGGGCTTCCTCATAATACGGCGCTTTTTCCGCAAACACCGGGGTAATGCCGGCTTTCTGGTCTTTATCACCATCCCGACCGGAAACACGTCCGCACACCACCATAGCATCGTGTTTATCCTTAGGTAGTACGCAGAGACTAAAATAGTCATTGTTTTCAATAAAGGGCAGGGTATACCGCTGGGGACGCACATGCACCGTCGCGGTGTAATGGCCCCACAGTTCACCGGTGCTGCCCCAGCTGACCGTCATGGTATTGTGGGCTTTTTCATCCCCAGCCGTTAGCAGCATCCATTCCTTATTGATCGTCACAAACATATTGTCCCGAATTTCTTCCGGGGTAATTTCACGAAATGCCATAGAGAAACTCCTCCTTTTGTTTTCTTCCTCAACGGATTGTATGGTTTTCTTTGCCTTTGCATGCATAATTATGCTTCATACGGGCGGCAACTTTCCTGTAGCGCGGCGGGTACCACCGCCGTGACCCGAATGCCATTCCCTTCATATTCCTGCTTTTCAATCTGCCCTTCTTCGTGCAGCCGGGATAAAAGATCCCCCGCCTGGTAGGGCAAGAATAATTCCATACGCTTGGGTCCGGCAGGCAGCGCCGCTTCGATGGCATTGAGCAGTTCGTCGATGCCTTCCCCGGTCAGAGCGCTAATGCGTACGCCTTTCCCAATCATGGGCAATGCATGGATCTGGGGCACCTTATCACACTGGTTCATCACGGGAATGACCTTTTCTTCATTGCATCCCAGTTCTGCTAGCAGCTGTCGCGTTACGTCCAGGTGTACCTGAGCTTCCGGACTGGAAGCATCGCACACATTGAGAATAATATCGGCTCCGGCTGCTTCTTCCAAGGTCGAGCGGAATGCATCCACCAGCTGGTGGGGCAACCGCCGCACCAATCCTACGGTGTCAATCAACATCACCACACCGCCCCCCGGCAGGGTTAGCGCCCGGGCTGTGGGGTCTAGGGTGGCAAACAGTTTATTCTCGGCTAGTACACCGGCCTGGGTCAGCCGGTTCATCAGCGTGCTTTTACCTGCGTTGGTGTACCCCACCAGCGCCACGGTAATCGTACCGTTTTTGCGGCGGCGGTTTTGCAGCAAATTGCGGTGCTTTTCCACTTCTTCCAGCTGTTCCCGTAGTCCTTCAATTCGGCGGCGAATATGACGGCGGTCGGTTTCCAATTTGCTTTCGCCCGGCCCCCGAGTGCCAATGCCGCCCCCGAGTCGGGACATGGCAGCCCCTCGCCCGGTCAATCTGGGCAATAGATACCGTAATTGGGCCAGTTCCACTTGCAGCCGTCCTTCCCGGCTGCGGGCTCGCTGGGCGAAAATATCTAAAATCAGCTGGGTGCGGTCAATCACCCGCACGTCGGTGGCCTCTTCAATATTACGAATCTGCGTAGGAGAAAGCTCCCGGTCAAAAATCAACAGATCAATTTCCTCTTTTTGACAAAAATCGCCGATCTCCTGCAGCATCCCGGTCCCTACGCAAGTTCCTGCTTCTACCCGGGGGCGTTTTTGCACCACTGAACCAGCCGGTTCCGCGCCAGCGCTACGGGTCAGCTCGTACAATTCCGCCAAAGACGCCTGGGTATCATATTCCCCGGTATCCACCGCCACCAGCAGGGCCCGTTCGGGTTTGTTTTCAATTTCCTGCATATTCTGCTCCTTATTGATTCTTTGTCACCAGTACAGCCAACAGCTCTTCGGTCATCTGGTCACCTTGTTGCGAAACTCGGTACAGCAAAATGCTGTTATTGCCTACCTGCACTTTATCGCCGTCCACTTTGTGCACACCGCTTCCATCCATCTGCCAAAAATCAATATCGGCCTCGGCCAGTTCCTCTGCGGTTACGCTATGGCTTTCTGTTACTTTGTTCGTCTCTTCTTCTTTTTCGCTCGTTTGACTACTTTCTTCGCTATCGCTGCTTTCCAGTGATACGGTTTTTGTCACTCGATGCAGCAAAACCGCATCGGTGTGCAGGCAATCCCGCAAATCCAGCTGGCAAAAACTTTCGTCTTTCCCTTTTTCTGCCTGTTCCTTATACAGCTCAAAAACGGCTTCCCGGTTATCCTGTAAAACGCGCAGCAAAGAAAAATAATCAGAAAGCGTGGGAGCCTGGGCATAGGTATCCAGCGTATCATCCGTTTGGTTCATGCGGTATGGCATGCCCGAATCCCCTTCGTAGTATTGCACCTGGTAAATCAGCGTACGCTCCCCTTCGGCCTGCGCTGCTATTTTTAATACAAAATTTTCTTTTTCGTTGTTGTTATAGGTAAACGACAGCACCCGTACGTCCTCGCGACCGGTATTACTCTGAATACTGTTGGCCGCCTGCTGGGAAAACAGTCCGTCGTCATAGGAAATGGCATCGCTTTTTTGAAAAACCTGGAACAACACAATGAGCAGTACCACCGCCAGCGCGCACAAAATGATCTGCCAGATTTTGACCGGTTTTCGGCGCATAAACGAACCCCCTCACATGTTTTTATTTTTGTTATTGTACCACACTCTTCCCTGATTTACCAGAAACAGACTATGAATAAAGGGCAAAAAGAAAACCGCCTCTTCTCCCGCAGGAGAAAGAGACGGTCTTTTTTAAGTGGGGAACGCTTACAGCAGTTCGATAACAGCCATTTCCGCTGCATCGCCACGGCGCGGCCCAAGCTTCGTAATGCGGGTGTAACCGCCGTTGCGGTCAGCATACTTGGGGGCGATTTCCGTGAACAGCTTGTGCGTCACATCTTCTTTGGTAACAAACGCCATAACCAGACGCTGATTGTGCAGGTTGTTTTCCTTCGCAATCGTAATCATCTTTTCCGTCATGGCACGGACTTCCTTCGCGCGGGTAACCGTGGTTTCGATCTTGCCTTTTTCCAGCAGGAAGGTCACCATGGCACGCAGCATCGCGGTACGGCTGGCCGTATCGCGGCCGAGCTTTCTGGTTCCGGGCATCGAATATTCACTCCTTTATGGTCATTCAAAGTGTTATGCGGGGATCATGCGCGGATTATTCGTCATCCTTACGCAGATTGAAGCCGAGGGAAGCCATCTTCCACACAACTTCTTCCAGCGATTTGCGGCCCAGGTTGCGGACCTTCATCATGTCTTCTTCGCTCTTGTTGAGCAGATCTTCCACGGTGTTGATCCCTGCGCGCTTCAGGCAGTTGAAAGACCGAACCGACAGGTCCAGTTCTTCGATGGTCATGCCCAGCACAGATTCTTTGCCCTTTTCGTCCTTTTCCACCATGATTTCGGTGTTGCTGCCCTTGTCGGACAGATCCACAAACAGATTCAGGTGTTCCGTTAGGACTTTGGCTGCCAGGGAAACCGCTTCCTGCGCGTTGATCACCCCATTGGTCCAAACTTCCAGGGTGAGCTTGTCAAAATCAATGCTCTGCCCTACGCGGGTATTTTCCACATTGAAGTTGACCTTCAACACAGGGGTATAGATCGAATCCACCGGCAGTTCGCCGATGATACCGGCCGGCATAGCGGCCTTGTTTCTTTCGCTGGAAACATAGCCTCTTCCTTTGTCGAGGGTCAGCTCCATATAGAGCTTCGCATTCTCGCCAAGGGTGGCAATATGCATGTCGGGGTTCAGAATCTCCACTTCGCTGTCGCACTTAATCGCATCGGCGGTTACTTCACAGGGGCCTTCGGCCAGGATTTCTACCGTCTTGGGACCATCGCAATACAGCTTGGCGGTCAAGCCTTTGATGTTCAGGATAATCTCCGCCACATCTTCCTTTACGCCGGGAATCGTGGAAAATTCATGAACGACACCGTCGATTTTAACGGATTTAACAGCGACACCGGGAAGGCTGGAGAGCAACACACGGCGCAGGGAGTTTCCCAGCGTGGTGCCAAAGCCTCTCTCAAGGGGTTCCACCACAAATTTGCCATACTTTCCATCACTGGACAGTTCCTGGGTTTCGATTTTGGGCTTTTCAATCTCGATCATTCGTGAACCTCCTTATTATTTCCTGTCGGACTTTTTATAAAAAGCCCGGCATGCCTTTTTTGCATTTTCATGCGTACCCGGCATTACTTGGAGTACAATTCGACGATCAGAGTCTCGTCAACTTCCAGATCCACGTCTTCGCGGGCTGCTTTGCCGATCACTTTACCTTCGAGATTGTCGCGGTTTACTTCCAGCCACTTGGGGCAGGGACGAGCGGCATTTTCTTCCACAACGGCCTTGATCTTGGCGCTGGAACGGCTCTTTTCGGCGATAGCGATCACGTCGCCCTCTTTCACCAGATAAGAGGGGATATCAACGCGATGGCCATTCACGGTGAAGTGACCATGTACCACCAGCTGACGGGCTTCCGCACGGGAGCTGGCCCAGCCCAGACGGTACACAACGTTATCCAGACGGCTTTCCAGGATCGTCAACAGCATATCACCGGTCTTGCCTTCCATCTTGGTGGCCATTTCATAATAACCGCGGAACTGGCCTTCCAGAACACCGTAATAACGGCGGGCGATCTGCTTGGCACGCAGCTGCATGCCGTATTCAGACGTCTTCTTGCGGCCCTGGCCATGCTGGCCGGGGGCATAAGCTCTGCGGGTGAGAGCGCATTTATCGGTATAGCATCTTGCGCCTTTCAGGAACAGCTTCTGCCCTTCACGGCGGCAAAGTTTGCATACAGCTTCAGTATATCTGGCCATACTTTCGTGGCACCTCCTATATTTCGATCGTTATACGCGTCTTCTCTTGGGGGGACGGCAACCGTTGTGCGGAATGGGCGTCACGTCTTTGATCATGCTGACTTCCAGCCCTGCACCCTGCAGAGCGCGGATCGCAGCTTCACGTCCGGAACCCGGGCCCTTCACGTACACTTCAACGGTCTTCATGCCGTGCTCCATCGCGATTTTGGCAGCCGTTTCGGCAGCGGTCTGCGCTGCGAACGGGGTGCTCTTTCTCGAGCCACGGAAACCCAGTTCACCGGCGCTGGCCCAGCTAACAGCGTTGCCCTGCATATCGGTGATGGTCACAATCGTATTGTTAAAAGTAGACTGAATATGCGCCTGGCCGCGGTCGATGTTTTTCCGTTCACGGCGCTTGCGTACTGCGGTAACTTTCTTACCGCCTTTCTGTGCTGCCATCAGTTTATCCCTCCCTGATTACTTCTTCTTGTTGGCCATGGTCTTGCGGGGACCTTTACGGGTGCGGGCATTGGTCTTGCTGCGCTGTCCTCTGACAGGCAGGCCCTTGCGGTGACGAATCCCGCGGTAGCAGCCAATTTCAATCAAACGCTTGATATCGAAAGCGGTGTCGCGGCGAAGGTCGCCTTCCACGCGGCAGTTGTGTTCGATATACTCTCTCAGTTTCGCGGCATCGTCTTCCGACATATCGCGCACGCGCAGGTCGGGGTCAACGCCGGTGTTCTGGCAGATATCGGAAGCGGTCTTGCGGCCGATCCCGTAGATATAAGTCAAGGCAATTTCAATGCGTTTGTCTCTGGGCAGGTCAATACCTGAAATACGCGGCATGGTGTGATTGCACCTCCATATTTATTGTCGGGCGCCGGGATTAGCCCTGGCGCTGCTTGTGCTTCGGATTTTCGCAGATTACCATTACTTTGCCTTTGCGCTTGATAATCTTGCATTTCTCGCACATCTTCTTCACAGAAGGTCTTACTTTCATTGTGTGCGCCCTCCTTCAGGCAAAAGTGGGTATTTCAAAATGCGTGTGTTCTTATTTGGTTCGCCATGTAATGCGGCCGCGGGTCAAATCATAGGGCGACATCTCCACGGTCACCTTATCACCCGGCAGAATGCGAATGAAGTTCATACGCAATTTACCGGAAATATGGGCCAGAATTACGTGCCCATTGGGAAGCTCTACGCGGAACATGGCATTGGGAAGAGCTTCTTTTACGATGCCCTCGAGCTCAATTACGTCTTGTTTCGACATGCAGGATTCATCCTCCGATCATTTATCGGCCGCGGTAAAAGCCCGCAGCGCTGCTTGCAGCTGTTTGTCGGTTTGAAAGCCATCGATCGTCAACCGCACACGGGTTTTGCGAA
Organism: uncultured Oscillospiraceae bacterium; assembly: GCA_905200265.1. Classification (GTDB taxonomy): domain Bacteria; phylum Bacillota; class Clostridia; order Oscillospirales; family Acutalibacteraceae; genus Heritagella. The sequence goes on along the minus strand of CAJKJS010000001.1, from coordinate 15,134 downwards.
CATGCAGGGGGTTTTTCCGTTTGGGGTTTACAAGCGGCCGGTCGCTGCCATTTGCAAGCAGATACCAACCTGCCTGGTCCGTACCCAACACCACATAAAACCGTCCTTTGCCGCGCCCTTGGCGGACACAGACCACCTGGCCTGCTATTGCTTCACTCATACAGCCTCTCATCATCAAGGCCGGGTGAGGATCACAGGCCCATCAGGCGTAATCGCAACCGTGTGCTCAAAATGGGCCGAAAGACTGCCATCGGTCGTTACCGTCGTCCAGCCGTCTTCCAACACCCGCACGCTTTTCGTTCCGGCGTTGATCATCGGTTCGATTGCAATCACCATACCGGGCGTCAGACGCACGCCGCGCCCCGGTTTTCCGTAATTGGGAACGCTTGGGTCTTCGTGTAGCGAAGTACCTACTCCGTGGCCGACAAAATCGCGTACCACCGAGTAGCCACGCGCTTCGACATACCGTTGCACCGCACTGCCGATGTCACCGATCCGGTTACCAGGCTGCGCCATGGCTATCCCTTCGTAAAGGCTTTCCCGGGTCGCATCCAGCAGCGCCTGTGCTTCTTTACTGATATCGCCGCAGGCAAAGGTATAAGCGTTATCGCCATTATACCCGTCGATCATGGCACCGGTATCGATGCTCACGATATCGCCATGCTTTAAGATAATCTTTTTACTCGGTATGCCGTGGATCACCACATGGTTAACAGAAATGCAGGCACTGCCGGGGAATCCGCCGTACCCAAGAAAATTGGGCTTGGCGCCGCATTTTTCAATGAAACGACGGATCTCCTGGTCGATCTCCCAGGTACTTACCCCGGGCTGAACGGCCTTGCCGCCGGCTTGTAGTGCCAGTGCAGAAATTCGGCCGGCCTCCCGCATTTTGGCGAGTTCACGGCTCGTTTTCAATACAATCATTATTCTGCCTCAACCGCAGCCAGGGTCAGACGCTTGGTATCCGCCACATCTTCCTGGCCTTCCACGATACGCAGCTTACCCTGTTTCTCATAGTAAGCTTTCAGCGGTTCCGTCTGTTCGTGGTACACAGCCAGACGGGCTTTCACGGTATCGGGGTGGTCATCCTTGCGCTGAACAAGGGCGCCGGCGCATTTGTCGCACACACCGTCAACGGCGGGCTTCAAATATTCGGTGTGGTAGCTGGCTCCACACTTTTCGCAGACGCGGCGTCCGGACATACGAGCCACAATCTTGTCGTCAGGGACTTCAATGTCGATGACGCGGTCGATCTGTACACCCATGGCATCCAGAGCTTCGGCCTGGGGGATGGTGCGCGGGAAACCGTCCAGGATAAAGCCATTCTGGCAGTCATCCTGCTGCAGGCGCTCTTTGATAATGCCGATCACGACATCATCGGGCACCAGCTGGCCGGCATCCATGTAGGATTTAGCGCGCATACCCATCTCCGTACCGCTTTTCAGCGCTTCGCGGAGTGTGTTTCCTGTAGAAATCGCGGGGATTGAAAGAGCTTGGCAGAGCACCTCGGCCTGCGTGCCTTTACCGGCGCCGGGAGCACCCAAAAGAATGAGTTTCATAGGTCACATTCCTCCTTCAAAAAATCAATCCAAAAAGCCTTTATAATGACGCATCATCATCTGGCTTTCCAGCTGTTTCACCGTTTCCAGTGCTACACCTACCATAATAATAATGGAAGTACCGCCCATGGACATGTTGCTCATACCAGCCAGATTGCCGTAGATGATCGGGACCAGCGCGATGACCGCTAAGAACAGCGCACCGATCAGGGTAAGTTTGGAAAGGATCTTCGCGATAAAGTCAGCGGTAGGCTTACCGGGGCGGATACCCGGGATCATACCGTTGTTCTGCCGCAGATTATTGGCCATTTCCAGCGGGTTATACTGGATGGACATATAGAAATATGCGAACAGAAGAATGAAAACAAAGTACAGCACACAGTACAGCCAGCCCTGCGAGGAAAGGGCATTGAAGAACCCAGCCCAGAAGCCGGTCTGTGCTTTGCTGCCCAGGAACACCTGAATCATCGAGGGAATCGACAGGATCGAAGAAGCAAAGATGATCGGCATAACACCGCTCATCGCCACTTTAATCGGAATATGGGAGCTCTGGCCACCATAAACCTTACGGCCAACCACCCGCTTGGCATACTGTACCGGCAGGCGGCGTTCGCTGTCGTTCATGAAAACGATCACCCAAATGACAGCCAGGAACAGAATCAGCCAGAACGGTGCCAGGAACAGGTATTTACCATACGCACTGGGTTCCGCGAAACCGTTGTAGAAATAATTCCATACCTGACCCAAGGTTGTCGGCATACGGGCGATAATGCTGGCAAACAGCAGAATCGAAATACCATTGCCCACACCCTTGACGTTAATTTGTTCACCCAGCCACATCATCAGGGCTGTACCAGCAGTGAACACGAAGATAATGACAATTGCCGAGAACCAAGCCCCAAAGCCATCGTTAAACTCGGTAATGCCGTTGCTGCGCAGATAGAAGAAGTATGCTGTACCTTGAATCAGGCCCAGCGCCACGGTTACATACCGGGTGATGGAGGCAATGCGCTTGCGCCCTTCTTCTCCTTCACGGGCCATACGTTCCAGCGGACCAATGGCAACCGTGAGCAGCTGCATAATAATACTGGAGTTGATGTAGGGGGTGATACCCATGGCGAACAAGGTTGCGTTACCAAAAGCACCACCAGTGAGCATATTCACATAACCCAGCGGGGTGGCATCCACCCGCGCCATCAACTCACCCAGTGCCGATACATCAAGGAACGGCACCGGGATAACGGACCCGAAGCGGAAAACCACAATCACCAGCAAGGTGAACAGTAGTTTTTTCCGCAAATCGGGAATCCGGAAAGCATTCTTAATGGTGTTCAGCACTTAGATCACCTCTGCCTTCCCACCTGCAGCCTCGATTTTCTCTTTGGCAGCGGCGGAATAAGCAGATACCTTGACGGTCAGGCTCTTGGTCAGCTTGCCGTTAGCCAGGATCTTCACACCGTCACAGCCGTCTTTGATGATGCCAGCTTCAATCAAAGCATTTACATCAACAACAGCGCCATTTTCGAATTTTTCCAGGGAGCCCACATTGATCGCTACGATTTCGCTAGCGAAAATGTTGTGGAAACCTCTCTTCGGGATGCGGCGAGCCATAGGCATCTGGCCACCTTCAAAGCTGGGGCGCATGCCGCGGCCCGCTCTGGCCTTCTGGCCTTTGTGGCCCTTGCCAGCCGTTTTACCCTGGCCGGAGCCATGGCCACGGCCAATACGCTTGGCCTCTTTGGTTGCGCCGGCCACAGCGGTAAGTTCGTTCAGTTTCATGACAAAAGCACCTCCCTCGTTTACTTTACAACTTCGACAAGGTGGGAGATCTTCGCCACCTTACCCTGCGTCTGGGCATTATCGGGCTGCGTGGTGCAGTCGCCAATCTTTTTGAGACCGAGAGCGTGGGCGGTCGCGATCTGGTCGGCTTTGCAGCCAATCAGACTTTTCATCAACTTAATGGTCATTGCTAGCGTCCTCCCTTACAGAATCTCTTTTACGGATTTACCGCGGATAGCTGCCACATCCTGTGCACTGCGCAGCTGACGCAGGCCAGCCATGGTAGCACGCACCACGTTGCAGGGGTTGTTGGAGCGCAGGGCCTTGGTACGAATGTCCTTAATGCCAACGCTTTCAACCACCGCACGCACAGCGCCGCCGGCGATAACACCGGTACCGGGAGCAGCGGGTTTCATCAGCACACGGCCAGCGCCGAATTCGCCGATGACTTCGTGGGGGATCGTATCACCGCGCAGAGAAACCTTCACCAGGTTTTTCTTTGCGTCTTCGATGCCCTTACGGATGGCGTCCGGAACTTCGCCGGCTTTGCCAATACCGAAGCCCACCGTGCCGTTCCCATCGCCCACCACAACCAGTGCGGAGAACTTAAAGATACGGCCGCCTTTTACGGTTTTGGAAACGCGGTTGATAGCAACCACGCGTTCTTTCATTTCCATTGCGGAAGCGTCAATTCTAGCCAAAAGTATTCCTCCTTACTCAGAACTTGAGGCCGCCCTCGCGGGCGCCTTCGGCCAGCTCTTTGACGCGGCCGTGGAAGATATAACCGCCGCGGTCGAACACAACCTCGGAGATTCCTTTATCGGCAGCGCGCTTGGCCAGCAGTTCGCCAACCTTATGCGCGGCTTCTTTGTTACCGCCGTTTCCTTCGAATTCTGCATCCAGGGTGGAGGCAGCGCACAGCGTCACTCCTGCAACATCGTCGATAATCTGGGCGTAGATGTTCTTGTTGGAGCGGAACACATTCAGGCGGGGACGGGCAGCGGTGCCCGAAATTTTACCGCGCACTCTCTTGTGGCGGTGCAGTCTGGCTTTATTGCTGGAAGCCTTGTTCACCATTTGTCATTCACTCCTTACTTCTTAGAGCCCTTACCGGCTTTGCCTTCCTTGCGGCGGACCACTTCATAATCATACTTAATGCCCTTGCCCTTATAAGGCTCCGGCGGGCGCTTTTCGCGCACTTCAGCGGCAAACTGACCTACCTGCTGCTTGTCGGGACCAGAGATCACGACCGTGTTCGCATTGGGCACATCGATCTTGATGCCGGGTACTTCGCTTACAATGACCTGATGGGAGAAACCGAGGTTCATCACCAGGTTGTTGCCCTGCTTCTGGGCACGGTAGCCAACACCGTTGACTTCCAGCGTCTTTTTGTACCCTTCCGTTACACCGATCACCATGTTGTGGATCAGCGTACGGCTCAGGCCATGCAGCGAACGATTTTCTTTTTCGTCATTCGGGCGGGTCACGAGAATCTCGTTGCCCTCCACCGTCACCGTCATGTTAGGGTGGATCTTCTGGGTCAGGGTGCCTTTGGGACCCTTCACCGTGACAACGCTGTCGTCGACTTTCACTTCGACGCCGGCGGGAATATTTATGGGTTTTCTTCCAATTCGAGACATGTGTACACCTCCCTTATCTTACCAGACAAATGCCAGCACTTCGCCGCCAATGTTCTCTTTACGAGCCTGACGGTCGGTCATAATGCCCTTCGAAGTGGAAACGATAGCCACACCCAGGCCATTCATAACCTTGGGCATTTCAGCAGCACCGGAATAGATGCGCAGGCCGGGCTTGCTGACGCGGCGCAGGCCCTTGATAACCGGGGTCTTGCCTTCCGCATATTTCAGCACAATTTTGATCATGCCCTGTTTGCCGTCTTCGGTTACGGAAAAGCTCTTTACGTAGCCTTCGTCCACCAGGATCTGGCAGATCGCCTTTTTGGCGTTGGAAGCGGGCACTTCCACGGTATCATGTTTCGCGCTGCTCGCGTTGCGAATACGGGTGAGCAGGTCCGCGATGGTATCTGTAATCTGCATGCTGTTACCTCCTGTCCTTCGTTACCAGCTTGCCTTTTTCACGCCCGGGATCTCGCCTTTGTAGGCCAGTTCACGGAAGCAAATACGGCAAATACCGAACTTGCGAAGATAGGCATGCGGCCGGCCACAGATTTTGCATCTGTTATAATGACGCGAAGAGAACTTGGGTTCTCTCTGCTGTTTGAGCTTCATAGCAGTTTTAGCCACAATAATCCCTCCTTATTTCGCAAACGGTGCGCCCATCAGAGTCAGCAGCTCGCGGGCTTCTTCGTCGGTAGTGGCGGTGGTGACAAAGCAGATATCCATGCCGCGCACTTTATCCACTTTATCGAAATCGATTTCGGGGAAAATCAGCTGTTCGCGGATACCCAGGTTGTAATTCCCACGGCCGTCGAACGAGTTGGGGTTGATCCCACGGAAGTCACGCACGCGGGGCAGAGCCACATTGAACAGACGGTCGATAAATTCATACATCCGTTCGCCGCGCAGCGTTACCTTCAGGCCAATGTTCATCCCAGCACGCAGTTTGAAGTTGGCCACAGATTTTTTCGCTTTGCAAACCATGGGCTTCTGGCCGGTGATGGCAGCGAGATCCGCGCTGATGGTGTCGATCACCTTGGCGTTGTCTTTCGCTTCGCCGGCGCCCACGTTGACTACGATCTTGTCAAGCTTCGGGATCTGCATGACGCTCTTGTAGTTGAATTTCTTCATGAGCGCGGGAGCAGCCTCCTGCTTGTAAAACTCTTTCAGTCTTGCCATTTGTCTCTATCCTCCCTTACAGCGACTCGCCGCATTTCTTGCAAATGCGTTCCTTGCTGCCGTCCTCAAGGATTTTGTGGGCGACACGGGTGGGCTTGCCGCAGTGCGGGCAAACGATCTGCACTTTGCAGGCATACATGGCGCCTTCCGCCTTCACGATGCCGCCGGTCTCGCCCATACGGCGGGGTTTGACGTGCTTCGTAACCATGTTGCATTTTTCCACAATGACCTTACCCTCTTTGGGGCTCACGGCCATAACTTTCCCCTGCTTGCCTCTGTCCTTGCCGCTGAGGATCTGGACGGTGTCACCAGTCTTCACATGAACGTTATTCATAAATACGGGCACCTCCTTACAGCACTTCCGGAGCCAGGCTCAGGATCTTCATATAATCTCTTTCACGCAGTTCTCTGGCGACCGGCCCAAAGATACGAGTGCCTCTGGGGCTCTTGTCGTCACGAATGATCACTGCTGCGTTTTCGTCAAAACGGATATACGTTCCGTCATCACGGCGCACACCGGTAGCCGAGCGGACCACAACCGCCTTCACCACGTCGCCTTTCTTTACCACGCCGCCGGGTGCTGCTTTTTTAACCGAAGCAACCACAACGTCGCCAATATTTGCATACCTCCGGCCAGTACCGCCCAGCACGCGGATGCACATAAGCTCCTTCGCGCCGGTGTTGTCGGCCACTTTGAGGTAAGTCTGCTGTTGAATCACAGTGCGTTCCTCCTTCTATGTTAAAGTCAGGGGACTGACTTTTGCCAAGCGGCCGTAACTTATTTGGCCTTTTCTACGATTTCAACGACTCTCCATCTCTTATCTTTCGAAAGAGGGCGGGTCTCCATCACGCGAACGCGATCGCCTACGCGGCACTCGTTGTTTTCATCGTGCGCCTTCAGTTTCACGGTGCGCTTGATAACTTTTTTATAAAGCGGATGCTTCACGCTGTCCTCGATGGCCACTACAATGGTTTTGTCCATTTTGTCGCTGACTACGCGGCCAACGTTGGTTTTTCTCATGTTTCTGTCGCTCACAGCCTAAACCTCCCTTTCTTATGCGTTCACGCCGGATTCGTTCTCGCGGAGAACCGTCTTCACACGGGCGATGTCCTTCTTCACGGCGGTAATGCGCATCGGGTTATCAAGCTGGTTGATGGCAAGCTGGAAACGCAGGTTGAAGAGCTCGGCCGTCAGGTCTTTCAGCTTTGCGGAAAGCTCTTCCGTCGTCATTTGTCTGATTTCAGCGGCTTTCATTACTGCTCACACCCCGTTTCTTTCTTCACGAATTTGCATCTGATCGGCAGCTTGTTGGCAGCCAGGCGCAGAGCCTCGCGAGCGGTTTCTTCCGCTACACCGCCGATTTCGAACATCACACGACCGGGTTTCACCACGGCCACCCAGTATTCGGGAGAACCTTTACCGGAACCCATGCGGGTTTCAGCGGGCTTTTCGGTGATGGGCTTGTCGGGGAAGATTTTGATCCAAACCTTACCAAAACGTTTGCAGTAACGGGTCATGGCAACACGGGCCGCTTCGATCTGGTTGGAAGTGATCCAGGCGGGATCGAGGGCCTGCAGGCCGAAATCACCGTAAGTGACAGTATTGCCGCGCAGCGCTTTACCGGTCAGACGACCGCGGTGCACCCGGCGGTATTTCACTCTCTTAGGCAGCAACATTATTTATTGCCTCCTTCCTTGCGGGGCTTACGGCTGTCATGCAGCACTTCGCCTCTGTACAGCCAAACTTTCACACCGATGCGGCCATACGTGGTGGCAGCTTCGGCAAAACCGTAATCAATGTCAGCGCGCAGCGTCTGCAGCGGGATAGTGCCGTCATGATACTGCTCGGTTCTGGCGATTTCCGCACCGCCCAGACGACCGGACACCTGAGTTTTGATACCCTTGGCGCCCAGCTTCATGCTGCGGCCGATGCAGAGTTTCATAGCACGGCGGAAGGAAACACGCTTTTCCAGCTGCTGTGCAATGTTTTCCGCCACCAGCTGAGCGTTCAGATCGGGCTGACGAACTTCCACAATGTTGATGTTCACCGGTTTGCCCAGGCGCTTTTCCAGCTGTACGCGGAGTTTTTCGATTTCGCTGCCGCCCTTGCCGATCACGATGCCCGGCTTAGCGCAGTGAATGTGAATGCGAACGCGGCTAGCGTCACGTTCGATTTCGATCTTCGGAACACCGGCAGCGGCCAGCTGCTTCTTCAGATCTTTACGCAGGTTATAGTCTTCCACCAGGGTGTCGCCAAACACGTTTTTCTTGGCGAACCAGCGGGAATCCCAATTTTTGATAACGCCCACACGGAGTCCGTGGGGATTTACTTTCTGGCCCATAGTGTACCTCCTCTTCGCTTAATCTTGCTCTTTAAGCACGATGGTGACATGCGACGTTCTCTTCAGAATGCGGAACGCACGGCCCTGTGCTCTGGGACGGATACGCTTGAGGATGGGGCCCGGCGCTGCGTAGCAGGAAGCTACATACAGCTTCGTCGTATCCATGTTGTGGTTATTTTCAGCGTTCGCCATAGCGGACTTCAGCAGCTTTTCCAGATCTTCGCACGCAGCCTTCGGGGTGTGCTTCAGAATGGCCAGTGCCATGTCAGCCGGCTTATTGCGGATCAGATCCAACACGATCTGCATTTTACGCGGCGAAATGCGGGCGTATTTCAGGGTTGCCCTTGCTTCCATATTGATTTACACTCCTTTCGGCTTATTTACCGGTGGTCTTGCCGCCGGCATGACCACGGAAGGTGCGGGTGGGGGCGAATTCGCCCAGCTTGTGGCCAACCATATCTTCCGTTACATAGACCGGAACGTGCTTGCGGCCGTCATGAACCGCAATCGTGTGTCCTACAAAATCAGGGAAAATAATCGAAGCCCGGCTCCAGGTCTTCACAATCTTCTTTTCCCCGGCAGCATTCATTTCCTGAATCCTTTTCAGCAGCACAGGCTGTACATAAGGACCCTTTTTAACGCTTCTGCTCATTCCTTACATAGCTCCTTTCGTACAGCTTATTTGCCGTTTCTTCTTCTCACAATGAACTTATCGCTCTGGTTGTGAGTCTTGCGGGTCTTATAACCCAGCGCAGGCTTGCCCCAAGGGGTAACCGGGCCGGGATGGCCAATCGGCGATTTGCCTTCGCCGCCGCCGTGCGGGTGGTCGTTGGGGTTCATAACAGAACCACGCACCGTCGGGCGCCAGCCCATGTGACGTTTCCGGCCGGCTTTACCGATCTTCACGTTTTCATGGTCGATGTTGCTTACCTGGCCAATGGTAGCCATGCAGTTTTCAGAAACATTGCGCAGTTCGCCGGAGGGCAGACGCAGCAGCGCCATACCGTTTTCCTTAGCCATGAGCTGTGCCATGATCCCAGCGGAACGAGCCAGCTGAGCGCCTTTCCCTGCGTACAGTTCCACGTTGTGGATGAAGGTACCGACGGGGATGTTCTTCAGCGGCAGAGCGTTGCCGGGTTTGATGTCCGCGTTGGCGCCGGAGTATACCACGTCGCCGGCCTTCAGGCCATGGGGAGCAATGATATATCTCTTTTCGCCGTCTTCATACTGCACCAGGGCGATGAAAGCGGAACGGTTGGGATCATATTCGATGCTCAGCACCGTAGCAGCCATGTCGTGCTTCTGGCGCTTGAAGTCGATAATACGATATTTGGTGCGGTTGCCGCCGCCACGATGGCGAACGGTGATGCGGCCATAGCTGTTACGGCCGGATCTGTGCTTCATAGGAGCCAGCAGGCTCTTTTCAGGACCCTTCTTGGAGAGCGAGGAATAATCCGTAACGGACATGTTTCTTCTCGCTGCCGAAGTGGGTTTATAGGTAATAATCGGCATTCGGTTTCACACTCCTCATGAATATGGCTTTGCGGGAAGCTTGCCGTGCCTTCCCATATTTGCCTCTTCGAAAAACGTTCCCGGCAATTAAACCATGGATTCGAAGAATTCGATGGTCTTACTCTCTTCGGTCAGGGTTACCACAGCTTTTTTCCAGCTCTTGGTGTACCCTTCAAACCGACCCTGACGGCGCAGACGGCCGCGTACATGCAGAGTGTTGACCTTCTTTACCTTCACACCGAAGAGTTCTTCCACGGCGTGGGCAATTTCAATCTTGCCGGCGGTGGGGGCCACTTCGAAGGTATATTTCTTTTCGCCGATACCGGCCATGGATTTCTCCGTGATCACGGGGCGAACGATGATTTCCTGTGCGGTCATTATGCGAATACCTCCTCAATCTGTGCCACGGCACCTTTCGCGACGATGAACATATCGGCGCCCAGGATGTCGTACACGTTCAGAGTATTGACCTGGGTGGTTTTCACACCAGGGATATTGGCAGCGGATGCGATGACCTTCTTGTCAATCTCAGGCAGCACGATGAGAGCTTTTTTGTCAGCGCCCACGGCCTTGAGCATGTTGACGATGTTCTTCGTCTTGTATTCTTCGGTCACGATGCTGTCAATGACGACCATCTGGCCGTCGGCCACTTTGCTGGAAAGAGCGCTCTTCATAGCCAGGCGCTTAACTTTCTTGTTCAGCGTGTAGCTGTAGCAGCGGGGCTTGGGAGCGAAGGCAACGCCGCCGTGGGTCCACTGGGGAGCCCGCGTGCTGCCCTGACGGGCATGGCCGGTGCCTTTCTGTCTCCAGGGCTTCTTGCCGCCGCCGGAAACTTCAGAACGGGTCAGAGCGGACTGCGTGCCTTGACGGCGGTTGGCGAGAATGTTCTTCACCACGTCGTTCATCACGGCTACGTTGGGCTCTACACCGAAAACAGATTCGGCCAGTTCGATCTTTTCGATCTCTTTGCCGGTCATATCAAAAACAGAAACTGTAGGCATGCTATTTCCTCCTTCCCTTACGCTTTCACGCTGTCGCGGATGACAACGATACCGCCGTTGGGGCCGGGCACGGCGCCTTTGACGGCAATCAGGTTGTTTTCAGCGTCGATCTTGGCAACGGTCAGGTTCTGCACCGTTACTCTTTCGGCGCCCAGATGGCCGGCCATCTTCATGCCCGGGAACACACGCGAGGGAGAGGAGCAGGCGCCGTTGGAACCACCATGGCGGGCCACAGGGCCGGAACCGTGGGTTTCCTTCAGCCGCTGGAAGTTCCAGCGCTTGATTACGCCCGCGTAACCTTTACCTTTGCTGGTGCCGGTCACGTCAACCTTGTCACCTGCAGCGAAAACGTCGGCTTTAATGAGGTCGCCCACATTGTAAGCGTCGATGTTGTCAAGACGGAATTCGCGCAGAGTTTTCTTCGGGGCTACGTCCCCTTTGGCGAAATGGCCCTTCATGGGCTTGTTCACCTTGTTCGCTTTCAGATCGCCGAAGCCTACCTGAATCGCGTTGTAGCCATCGGATTCAACGGTTTTCTTCTGAGAGACCACGCAGGGGCCTGCTTCCACAACCGTTACGGGGATGACTTTGCCGTTTGCGTCGAAGATCTGCGTCATGCCGATCTTCTTGCCGATGATTGCCTTTTGCATTCCTTGTTTACCTCCTGTTAGGTTATTGGTTGGCTTTGTGCCAACATGACCCCGACCGACAGGTTGGTTGAAATCTTGCTACGATCAGAGTTTGATCTCGATGTCAACGCCAGCGGGGAGTTCCAGACCCATCAAAGCCTCAACGGTCTTGTTGGTGGGACGGAGAATATCGATCAGTCTCTTGTGGGTTCTCATCTCGAACTGTTCACGGCTGTCCTTATACTTATGAACAGCGCGCAGGATCGTGACGATCTGCTTTTCGGTCGGCAGCGGAACGGGCCCAGAGATGCGGGCGCCGGTGCGCTTCGCGGTTGCAACGATCTTTTCGGCGGACTGGTCCACCAGCTGATGATCGTACCCCTTGATTCTGATTCTGATCTTTTCTTTGACTGCCACTTTGCATCGCCTCCTGAAGTTTTTCATTGGCGGGCGGCGCTTAGCTTTCGTTTACACTCTTCCGGGTGTTTCTCCACCCTTCATAAAAAAACCGGATTCACTTTTGTGAAATCCGGGACAAGCTCAGCGTCAAGACTACAGAAATCCGCGCGTACTTACGGCTTTTTCAAGCCGCAGTATACCCGTTGTTCGTTTTTCTGCACTCTCACTCTTTTCGCCCGGTTTAAAATCGGACATACTCTGCGGAAAAACCGGCCATACTGGCCGCAACCTCCCGCTTCATCGCATATCTGTCGCAGTCGTACTTGATTATAATACCATACCTTTCCGGGAATTGCAAGCCTGAAATTCTCTTTTTTGCAAGAAGTTTTTCTTGAAATTTTGTTACTTTTGCTATATGTCAACTTTCCCGTTTATCCTGTCCTTTTCCTCTTCTTTTTATGTAAATTGTGGTAACTAAAGGGCTTTTGTGCTCTTTCTTCTTTTGTATCCTTTGTTTTCCGACGGCAAACTATAAAAAAGGGACCCTTTCAACACTGGGTCCCTTTCCTTTTTCCTTATAATATATAGGTTATCCCATGGCCTGCTGCGCCGATAGAGTAATGGTAAACGACAAGCCGTCTTCTTGCATACCCAGCTCGGCCTGGGTGGCGTCATCGGCCATCCACTGCGCTCTGGCAGGCTGTTCCTCTGAATAACCTTCCGGTGTGGCATCGGCAGCACCCCAACTCTCGACCATCATGTCCCGCACTTGTAAGTACGCTTCCAGGCATTCATCCTGGGTATCAAATGAAAACGAGAGCGTGCACCCATCTACCTGGTCCGTTTCGTTGAGCGTGGCGCCCAGCGACCCTACATAGGGGATATCCGCAAACGTGAGCACTCCGGCAAGAGAAAAACTGTTTTCTTCCTCTGTCTCCTGGGCTTTCGCTACATCGGGGAACCACTGGGCAACCGTCCCCAAAAAATCGTCTTTGGTCACGTACCATGCGCTACCCGCAAACAGAAATCCGCTGCGGCTGCCCAACATCCCACATAAGGACGATTGTCCGGTCCCTTGTAAGGATTCATCCGTCTGGCCGGAAGAAACCGGAGCCTGTGCTCCGCTATCCGTATTGTCTTCCGTGCCGTCCGAAGCGCACCCTACGAAGCTTATCATACAGACAGCCAGAAAAGCGGCCGCCAGCTGTTTTGCTTTTTTGTTTCTCACTGTTGTGTTTCCCCCGTATCTGCCAAAAGCTCAACCTCTACATCCAGGTATTGTCCTTCCCCACCCTGAGGCGAAGGCCGGTACAGGGTAATAGTCACCGTATCACCGGGGTCAAATTCAAAGATAATGGCCTGTACTTCTTCCAGCGACGTAACGGTTTCCCCATTCACCGCTGTGATAATATCATTTTTCTTCGTTCCTACTTTGGCAAACCCGCTGTCTTCCCCTACGGATTCAATCTGGAACCCTGCCGGGTTATAGCCATTCTGTTCCACCGTACGGCCGGTGATTCCCAGCCGCGGGCGCCCTTGCACATAACCACATGCAATCAGATCATGCAAAATCGTCTGGGCCGAACGGGTGGGAATAGCAAAGCCCATGCCTTCATAGCCGGTGGCCATGATCTTGCTGGAATTGATACCAATGACCTGACCGTACTGATTCACCAGCGGCCCGCCACTGTTACCAGGGTTAATTGCGGCGTTTGTCTGAATATATGTGCCGCTGCGGCCGGACACTTCCCGATCCAGCGCCGACACAATCCCATTGGTCAGCGTGTTCTGGAAATCCAGTCCTCCGGGGCTGCCCAGCGCCAAGACCGGGTCGCCTACTTCCAGCTCGTCGCTGTCACCAAATTCAGCCGGCGTCAGCCCTGTCGCGTCAATTTTCAGCGCCGCCAGGTCAGTCATACGGTCGTATCCGATTACTACAGCGCCATAGGTGGTACCATCGGACAGGTACACCACCACTTCGGCCGTACGGGTTTCGCCTATTACATGGGCATTCGTAATAATATACCCGTCTTCACTGGCTATAATCCCGCTGCCCTGGCTCACCGTATACACCCCGCTGGCCACTTCGTACCGGGCTGCAATGCCCACCACGGAGTCGGTCAATTTCTTGTACACTTCATTATTCGTCAGTTCCTCTTTGCCATCCCGGCTTTTAAGTTCAATCGCCTGGTTGCTGTAGGAAACCGACGGAGCCATATGCTCGGGCTGTTCCAGTTCTGTGTCATCCGGCTCGCTCTGTTCCGGTTCTTCATCATCCCAATAGGAATCGAATCCACCATTATAGTCTTCGTCGTCATCAATAATGAGAGTACCACCCGACGAAAGACCTGTATCGCCACCCTGAATCAGCACAGCTGTCGTATAACCAATATATAACGCGATGAGCAGTCCGGCCAGAATCCCTGTCGCCCACAAAAAACGCCGCTGGCCCCGGCCTGGCCGTTTCGCAGGTCCGTTCGGACTTTCCGGCGCTGTGGGAGGCGGCACGGGGGGCTGTGCCACAGCCCTCCAAGGCGCCTGCATCGGTGATTCCTCTTTTACAGGATCGTTTTCGTTCGGAACCGGATCTTCCGGTTCCGTGTTCCATGTAGGCATGGGAACTTCTTCATCATGAGGGGTAACGGGCGCCGCCATCGGGTCATTTTCCTCCGGCTGCGCGCCTACGCTCTTTTTCTCCTCCATCATACACTATTTCCTTTCCGCTTGTTTTTCTGGCTGTTCCGGTTTTCTTTGCCGGATTCCTTTCGGTTTTTGGCGCCTGTTGCCGCACGGGGCGCCTTTCCTTTGGAAACCGTATCGCTGCGTCCGCTTCGAATGGGTTCTTTTAAGCGGGGAGCCGTCTCGGCCTTTTTCTCTTCCTGCTTATCCGGCAGGAAGAACGAAAACTCGGTATAATCGCCAGGAATACTACTGGCTGTAATCTCGCCGCCATGTTGCCGGATAATGGTTCGCACGATATAAAGCCCCAGTCCCATACCGGTCTTGTCTTTATTGCGGGAACGGTCCGTTTTATAAAAACGATCGAATACCATTTCCACTTCATCCGGCGCAATGCCCGGCCCGCTGTTGCGAATGG